>JALOPA010000584.1 GCA_025454125.1 Thermodesulfobacteriota bacterium | reverse complement strand
GAGCATCAACCCGTCACAGGCTAGAAGCTTGTCATAAACCCCCTGAAAATCATCCTTGATCGCGCATCGTCCAGTATCTTTGCAGCCGTAGATCTCAAGGCAGGGGGACATCTTGAGATCGCGAAGAACGATTTCCTCCACGCTTGCACCTTCAGCCCTTGCCCCTTCTACGGCCCGTTTCAGGAGAAGGGCCGTGTTTCCTTTTCTGCGAGGGCTCCCATAGATCGCCAGAAGGTTTGTCATGTCTTGCTCCGGAATGTAAGGAAGTAAGGACACTATACGCGAAGGAGTCCTCCCCAATCAAGACTTCTTGTCCAATGACTTTTCTTGTCGTCTAGGTCGTCACTCCCGCGAATGACGGAGGAGAACGCGGGAATGAAGAAAAAGACTGGTTTGGGCTTTACAAGGCTGTCTTTTTGGAAAAATGACACTGGAGTTGGTATGGAATTTGCTGCATAAATTTATCGCGATACTCCCTTGGGCTCGCTGCGGGCGGGGGCGCATCAACCCTCGGTTCATGAATTTCGTCAACAAGAAGTACGGCAAGAATTTCACCGAGTACGGGCCGCTGTACGAATGGTCGGTCACGAGCATCCCCGATTTCTGGGCCGCCATGTGGGAGTTCGCGGAGATCAAGGCTTCGAAGCCCTATGACCAGGTGGTGGACGACCCCTACAAGATGCCAGGGACAAAATGGTTTTCAGGGGCGCGGCTAAACTTCGCCGAAAACCTGCTCCGTTTCAGGGATAACCGCACAGCCCTTGTTTTTGCCGGAGAGGACAAAGTGACGAGGAAGGTCACCTATGCGGAGCTCTACGATGAAGTGGCTCGGTTGGCCAAGCCGCTCAGAGACATGGGGATCAAGCCCGGGGACCGGGTGGTGGGTTTCATGCCCAACATGCCCGAGACCATCTTTGCCATGCTTGCGGCGACGAGCTTGGGCGCCACGTGGAGTTCCTGCTCTCCTGATTTCGGGATCAAGGGGGTTCTGGACCGTTTCGGCCAGATCAAGCCCAGAGTGCTCTTCACGGCCAACGGCTACTGGTTCAAGGGGAAAAGCCTGGATTCTCTCCAGCGCATCGCCGACATCCTGAAGGAGCTTCCGAGCATCGAGAAGGTCGTGGTAGTGCCTTACACGGAAAAGGAACCCAGCCTCAGCGCCGTGCCCAGGGCGGTGGCTTACAAAGAGTTTCGTTCCTCTCAGGCGAATCTGACCATGGAGTTTGTCCAGCTTCCTTTTGATCATCCCCACTACATCATGTACTCCTCAGGCACCACGGGCCTGCCCAAGTGCATGGTCCAGAGCGCAGGGGGCGTGCTCATCAATCAGCTCAAGGAGCTGCTCCTCCACACGGATCTGAAGCGGGAGGACACGATCTTCTATTTCACCACCTGCGGCTGGATGATGTGGAACTGGCTCACCTGCTCTTTGGCTGTGGGGGCGACGCTCATGCTCTACGACGGCTTCCCATTCCATCCCCAGGCGGGAGGGCTCTGGAAGATGGCGCAGGATCACAAGATCACGATTTTCGGGACGAGCGCAGGCTATATTGCCGCTCTCATGGCCGCCGGCGTTAAACCTGGCAAGGAGTATGATCTGACACCTCTCAGAGCCCTGCTCTCTACAGGATCCCCTCTGTCCATCGAAGGGTTTGAGTTCATTTACAATGAGGTGAAGAAAGACATCCAACTCGCCTCCATATCGGGCGGATCGGACATCAACGGGTGTTTTGCGGGCGGCAATCCCATGGGTCCCGTCCATGCCGGGGAACTGCAGTGCCGGAACCTCGGAATGAAGGTGGAGGCTTTTGACGAGAACGGAAAACCCGTGCGGAACAAGCAAGGTGAGCTGGTTTGCTTGGCCGCGGCCCCGTCCATGCCCATCTACTTCTGGGACGACCCCAAGGGGGACAAATACCGCGGCGCCTATTTCGACGTGTACCCCGAGATCTGGAGGCATGGGGACTTCATCGAAATCAACGACCACGGCGGGGTCACCATTTACGGGCGATCCGACGCCACGCTCAATCCCGGCGGGGTTCGGATCGGGACCGCAGAGATCTACCGCCAGGTGGAAAACATCCCGGAAATCGCAGACAGTCTCGTGGTGGGCCAGGACTGGAAAGGCGACGTGCGGGTCATTCTCTTTGTAAGGCTGGCCGAAGGACACCAGCTCACCGAAGAGCTGAAAAACAAGATCAGGGCTATCCTGCGGACAAATGCCTCCCCAAGGCACGTCCCGGCCAAGATCGTCGCGGTTCCGGACATCCCCTACACCCTCAACATGAAGAAGGTGATTGAAGGCAAGGCCGTACTGAACAAGGACGCGCTCAGGAACCCGGAAGTTCTGGAGGTCTACGCCGGCATCAAGGAGATACACGAAGATTAGCAAACGAGTGACGAGTGACGAGTAACAAGTGACGAGAGAAGACATTAACTTGTTACTCGTTACTTGTCACTTGTTACTTCTTGTTCTTGCATATCCTCGTAAGTGGGCCTGGTGATTCCGTACTTCTTGATCTTTTTGTACAGATGGGTACGGTGTATGCCCAGCATGGTTGCGGCTTTGGACTTGTTGTAATGGGCCAGCCTCAGGGTGTGAAGGATCGCTTCTTTCTCGGCGCGGGATTGAACCTCCCGCATGGAAACGGCGTTCAGCCTGGAGACGATTTTTCGGTTCCTGTACAGATAAAAAGGCAAATCGGACAGGCGGATCGTGTCCCCGTCGAGGGAGGAAAGAACTCTCTCAAGGACATTGGACAGCTCCCGGATGTTTCCCGGCCAAGGGTAGCTCCGGAGGGCTTCTTCCGTGTCATGATCCAAAGTGATTTCCGGCAGAAACGCTTCCTCGGCGGTCTGAACCAGGAAATGCCTCACCAGCGGAAGGATGTCTTCCTGTCTTTCCCGGAGCGGTGGGATGTGGAGGGGAATCACGTTGAGCCGGTAGAAGAGGTCTTTGCGGAAGCGGCGCTCGGCCAGCATCTCTTCCAGATTCTGGTTGGTTGCCGCGATCAGGCGGAAATCGGAGCGGATGACCGAGGTTCCCCCGATCCTTTCGAACTCCTTGTCCTCGATGACTCGGAGCAGTTTGGGCTGCATTTGAAGCGGGAGATCCCCAATCTCATCGAGGAACACGGTCCCGTGCTTTGCCAATTCGAGCTTGCCCGGCTTGCCGCTGGAGTGAGCCCCAGTAAAAGCTCCTTTTTCATATCCAAAGAGCTCTGATTCGAGAAGGTCTTTGGGGATCGCGGAACAATTGATGCGAACAAAGGGGTAAAGTCTTCTGGCGCTGGCGTGATGAATGCCCTGGGCAAAGAGCTCTTTGCCCGTGCCGCTCTCGCCGGTGATCAGGACGGGAAACTGGGTGGCCGCGGCTTTCAGGGCTTCTTTTCTGAGGGTCTGTATGGTAGAGCTCCACTTTGGATTCCAGGAGGGAGAGCTTCTTCGCGAGCTTGGTGACGTCGCGCACATCTTTGAACATGACCTGGCCGAACACGGCTATCACCTTGCCTTCCTTCTTGATGGGAATGCGCTGGACCACCATTCTCTGGCCCTTGATGAGGTGGGTCTGATTGATCTCCGGGACGCCGGTCTTGGCCACAATGTGCATGCGGGAATTTTCGATGACCTCGGTGCAGTGCTTTCCGATTTGGGCGGAAGGATCAAGCCCAAGGAACTCGCCATAGGGTTGGTTGAAGTGCGTCACATAGCCTTCGGCATCCGTGACCATGCAGCCGTTGTGGATGCTGTCATAGATGAGCCTGTACATCTCAAGTTGGCGCTCCAGATCCCGACGCCACGGCCGCGATCCTGATTCTTCAGATTCTTGGCGGCGGTCATTGTGTTCAATGTCTAGGTCCATAGAATCTCCGTGCCAGAACAGGAGGATGTAGTTGTTTTGATACAACCCTACTTCTCTCCGGACCCGAACACAAGGGAAATCTTTGCCGGGAAACCCACTTGAAACTTGTTCAGCAAATAGGATAGGCTGACTTTGATCGGAGAAGGCGGGGCGGCGGCGGAGAATCTGGTTTTTCAAACACCCAGGAAAAGAGAGGAGGGCTTATGGAAGATAAGCTGAGAGGCAAAAGAATTCTTGTCGTCGACGATGAGCCTGATGTGCTGGAGACATTGGAAGAGCTTTTGCCGATGTGCGAGGTTGTTAAGGCCTCAGCATTTGAAGAAGCGAAAAAACAACTTGAAACCCAGACGTTCGACATGGCCATTCTGGACATCATGGGCGTTGACGGGTACAAGCTCCTGGAGATTGCGGCCAAGAAAAAAGTGACCGCCGTCATGCTCACTGCGAACGCTCTCAGCCCGGAAGACACGGTGAGGTCTTTCAAAGCAGGGGCGGCCCACTTCATTCCCAAGGATAAGATCACAGAGATCACCACGTTCCTCAACGATATTGTCGACGAGAAGACCGGCAGCGAGAGCCTCTTGTCAAAGTGGCTCGACAGGATGGACTCCTATTATTCCGAGAAATTCGGCAGGAGCTGGAAAGAGGACGACAGGCAGTTCTGGTCGAAGTTCGACTTCCACACCTGATTGCTTGCGGCGGACTGAAAGAGGGAGAGGAGTTTCGCGGATTCAAGAATCTGATCGTGGACCTTCCGGGGTTGCGCGATCAGCCAAGGGCAAATGAGAATGGCCCGGCCTGTAGCCTTGCTACGACATGTAGGCGAAGTGATACGCCCTCTGAAGGGTTTTGGGGCACTTAAAGCAGTTCGGTGACGGGGGCTTTCCGAGTTGGAAAGCAAGGCGGCAAGTGGTTAGAGGAAGTTTCTCAAAGCGACAAGAATTGGATTCCCAGTCTGGCCCGAGAATTGCTTGAAATGAAAGCGAAGGGGAACCCACTTTGGACATTAGAGAACCTGAAATCAAGAAAGACGAGATCCTTCTCTTAGAGGACTCTAATTTCAACCCCGACAATATCT
>JALOPA010000583.1 GCA_025454125.1 Thermodesulfobacteriota bacterium | reverse complement strand
AGCCCATGACATGAACGTGCGAGTTCTTCTGGGTTCCATGGGTTTTGAATCCTTCGATGATCGCATTCTCTCCAACCTTCACAAGGGGCTTGATGTCGAAACCAACCTGCAGGCGGTGAAACTCATGAGGGATCTCAAGGCCGACTTCCCCGGCCACTGGGCCTATGCCAGGCAGGAAGGCGCGGTTCACGGATTCATTCACCCGACCCCGTGGGACACGCCGGAAACCGAATCGAACAACGCGCAAACCATTGCTCTCTACGGATTGCTCAACGACATTCTGCCGGAGCGCAGCGTCCCGCTTATCATCCATCATGCTTCGGCCCTGGGGGACTGGGCCAGGGAGATCGAGAAGAGAGAAAAGATCCAGTTCAAGCGGGAGGGCTCCACCATCGGTTGGTGGCAGGTGGGAAACCGGTTCATTATATGATGGGGTATTGGAGTGATGAAGAACGGAGTAATGGAGTGGTGGGGTAATGGAGTAATGGTAAGTTGAAGAATTCATTGGTCTGCCTTTCCAATGCTCCAGTACTCCAAGATCCTTTAGTACCCCGGTATTCCGCTATCTCTCAAATCTTGTGAAGGAGGGAATTCATGAAGGTTAAAATTGACTATGATCTTTGCATGGGAGACCGGAACTGCAACAAGGTTTGCCCGGAAGTTTTTGAGTACGATCAGGATAAACTCCAGTCCCGGGTTCTGGTGGAGGTGGTCCCGAAGCGTCTCGAGGCCCTGGTCGAGAAGGCCGCCCGGGAGTGCGCCCCAGGAGCGATCATCATCCTCGAATAGGCTGGTGATCTCAAAACGGCGAACCGCAGCACCAAAGGGCCTCTAAATGTGTGCGAAGGGGTACAAGGCGCTCGGCACAAGGTGCACGGAAAAACCTTGAAACAAATTGGTGTTGGCCGTGTCCCGTGCACCTTGTGCCGTGCGCCGTCTTTCGTGCACCTGGCCCCTATTCCGTCTTCATCCTCATTTTCCACGATCTCTGACCGGACTTGAAAAAAACGTGATCTTTTCCGATCTCGGTCACGGAAACACCTTCGATCATGCCTCCCGCTCGCACAATGACGCCGTTGATGACGGCAAAGCGACTCTCCGGGGCATCCGACCACACAATGGCTTGGAGATTGAATTCCGGATCCTGCACGGACGGACCTTGCTCCTGAGCCGCGGAGGAATCAGGAGGTCCCATCTTTTCTTTCTTGGGCAACGCTTTGGAGAGTGAAGGTTCTTCCTTGGCAGGCGCCGCACGGGGAGAGGCCGCTTCGGTGCGCTTTCGCTTATCCTCCAGGACAGGGGCCTTGGACTTGACCATCGGTTTTGCAGGCAGGAGGTTTGCCTTCTCGGCTGCAGTGGACACTTCGGGAATCAGAAAGGGTTTGTAACTGAACACCAGCCACAGCGCCACCGCCAGGGTCAGGAGAGGCAAGAGGACAATCAGAAGCTTCTGAGTCGTCCAGTTCTTCCTGTATTGCTCCCGGATGGTCTTCCGGGCATCGAGCGTCTTCGGAGCCGGCGGGCTCTCACTCCGCTGAACCGACTCGGTCTCGATTCTCCTCAGCGCTTTCAGGATGGCACTCACGCGTTCCCCCGACTAAGACACCCCTCTCTATTCCTCGGCCAGGCGAGGCATTTTCAAAGCGGTCTTTTCATGGTACAGGGCGATCTTCGTCAAGGGCCCCACCACGCCATCCGCCACGATCCCGTGTCTTCGTTGCACTTGTTTGATCGCTCTTGCCGTCTTCTCGTCATAGGTCGGCGTGATGTCCAGTTCCTTGTACCCCAGGTCGTGCATGAACATCTTCAGGGTCAGAACCGAGTCCCCCGAACTCTGAAAAGAGAGAGTCGCCGGCAGGTTGAGAAAATCTTTCCACGCCACGTAGGCGACGCTCGACCAGTAGGAGGTGATCTGCTCCCTGTCCACTTGAATGCCTTCCTCCGCGGCCCCCCCCAGGAGGACCGCGTCCTCCTCGCCGGCCTTGGCCAGGGTCAGATATCGGGGAGAGCCTCCTCCCGGCAGAAAAAACTCCATAACCGCCGGCAGATTCAACTGGATCAAAAAATCCAGATCTCCTTCCACGCGCTGGATCAAGAGCCCGTTTTGCCTGGCCGCTATCTTGAAAAAGGCCTGATCGTCCTCCATGTCATTCAGCAGTGGACTGCTTTCAGTCGTCGCTGCCCAGAGTTCGATGACCGCCTTCATGGCGAGGGCCCTGGAGAAACGGCGGTTGGTCTCCGCAAGGGCCCCTCCAAGGTCTGAAACCGCCACGGGCGCGTAGGTTTGTCTTGGGTTCACTTCCGGGCCCGCCGATCCGTCTTCCTGCTTCAGGTCCCGGGTTTCCTGGGTCATGGCGAACGCGCCCCCCTCGGGGGGCGCGTTTTTCGCGGAATCGACCTTCTGGGTCACTTTGGATCTCTCGATCTCTCCTGACTCGATCAGGCTGCTGATCTTCAGATCCACGGAGCGATGAATGATGAGGAACAGAGACGCCAGATACAGAACGGCTACGAAAAGGCCGAGGACCACTCCCATGGACAGAGACAGCCTCCGTCTGCGTTGCAGGGTCAGGCGCTTCACGTCTCCCCGGGCCGAGAGTTCCCTGATCGAGGCCCGCGCAATCGAGCCTGTTATTTTTTTCCGGTTCAGCCCGTAGGCGGTCAGCAGGGCCCGGTCGCAGGAGATGTTGATCAACCTTGGGATCCCGCCTGAATATCGGTAAATCGCCCGAAGGGCGCCTCGCGTGAAACGGACCTCCGCTTTCTGCGAGGCCACTTGAAGGCGGTGTTCGATATACTCTCTGGTTTCTTTGGGGCTGAGCGCGGTCAGGTAACAGCTCAGGGTGATTCGCTGGCCCAGCTGACGAAGCTCATGGGAGTCCAGCATCTCCCCCAGCTCAGGCTGGCCGACCAGGAGGATCTGGATCAGCTTGCTGGTCGTGGTCTCGAGATTGGAAAGATGCCGAAGCTGCTCCAGCACGTCCTGGTTCAGGTTCTGGGCCTCATCGATAATCAGCACCACCTTGGTGCCTTCCATCTTTTTCTCGATCAGGAAGGCATTCAG
>JALOPA010000582.1 GCA_025454125.1 Thermodesulfobacteriota bacterium | reverse complement strand
ATGAGCGAAGCTGAAAAAGACGTGAGAGACAAGATTCAGAGCTGGCTGATGGCCGAAGGATGGAACATTGCCGAGCAGGCCCATCCTGAGCTGGCGTGGCTGATCCGAGCCGAAGATGCGGGCGGACGAAGAGTGCTGATCGGCCAGAGCAAAGTGAGACCGGATCTGATCCACCTGGAAGCGCGTGTGAACGTTGCAGACGAGCATCGGGGAAAGTTCGAAAGCCTCCCTGCCGAGAAAAGACGGGAAATCTTGTGGAAGCTTCGTTTTCGCCTCCTCATGATGAATATCGATTTCGCAGGGGTCGCCGAGCCCATGCAGGCCGTGCTGCTCACGCAGAGGATTTACCTGGACGGCCTGACCAAGGACGGTTTCATCCAACGCTTTATTACTGTGCGCAATGCCGTGATCGCCGTGATCTGGTCGATCATGCAGGACCTCGAAGGCGTGGAGCCGCCGGCCGAATCCACCAAGACCAAAAGCCACTGATGAAAAGAGGCACCCGGGGCTTTATGCAAAAAGCCTCGGGTAGCCTACCGTCCGAGAATAACCCTCTTGTCCAAATCCCCCCTCGGAGGCTGTCCAATACCCCTCCTAGGGAGGATAGATGAGGAAACTGGGCACGGAACTGCTCTTTGGAATGTCATTCCCGCGAAGGCGGGAATCCAGTCTTTACTAGGTTTTTTGAACGAATCAGAAAAGCGGCCATTCAGTTATTGCGTTTGTATTAGTTCAGGAACGCGGAGCCCATGAAAGCAGGGGAAGAGAAGGGTCAATCCGGAATTCCTTGGGACAACTCCAAGGCTAGAACCGTGTACTCCAACGCTTTCCACGCGGCAAGCGGCCGGGAAGAAGTGGTGCTTCTCTTCGGGCAGTGCGTTCCTGCTCCCAGGGGCCGGCCCGAACAAAGGCTGGAGTTCATGGAAAGGATCGTGCTCAGTCCCCTGGCGGCCAAGCGTTTTGCTGTTGCGCTTCAAAACGCCGTGCAGGCGCACGAACGCACCTATGGTTCATTGGACAAGGAACCGCCGGCCACCGAGCCTGCCTCGCCTCGCGGGGCAGGCGTCCTGGACGAGAGAGCCCGCCTGCTTCTCGGCCTTGTGGGGAAGCTCGAAGCGGTGTATGGGCTTGAGCGATCCTTCAAAGCCACCGAGAATACTCTGCTGCCCAACCGTTTCCTCGTGACCATGAGCAAGGAGGAAATAAGAACTCAGGCCCGTGAGCGACTGTTGGACATCTGCAGCCGCATCCACATGCCGGGGGATTTACTGGATCAGTACAAGGAGCACCTGTCGTTTGCCAAATTCGTTCATTTCGGATTTGAGGAAAACGAGGAAAGCTCCATCTACAAGGCCTACCTTGAGTTTCCGCCCAACTGGGAATCGAAATACTTGAACAGACCGGCAGGCGCCGACGCCTTTACCCTGTACCTGGGGTTCAAGTGGGACGCTTCAGACAGCCAAAAGCGGGCCTTGACGAGGTACACGTGCTATCCTCTGATCCCGCTGGAAAAGATTATGGACAGACTGGCGGACCTCTACGAGGGCTCAGCGGACAAGGAGTCTCTGGAGATCGTGAAAGGATTTCTGGAAACGGCGCTGGGCCGAACCGGCTATGACCAGATCCTCTATCTTGAGGTGAGCGAGGACAACAATCCGCGACGGTCCTTTGACATCAACATGTACCGGGCCAAACTCCGCCTGAGAGATCTCCACTCCCTGCTTATGCAGATGTGCCGGCACTTTTCGATTACCCCGGAAGGATTTCATGCCCTTTACGATCCGGTCAAATCAAAACGATTCGGACACCTCAGCGGGGGCGTAGACAGAGAAGGCAAAGAGTTTCTGACCGTGTACTATGGCGTGGAAGAGCATCCTATCGAAACGGGTGCGCCTTACATGGGGTGTGCCGGGCAGGAAAGAAGTTGAGAACCCGCCATGACGCGCTATGCCAGGGTAGACCTCAGCACCTATGTGGTCATCTCCATTTGGTTCGGCTGCAACAGCCGCTGCACGATCTGCATGCTCGGGGAGATGAAACAACAGCTTCCTGCCATTGGTTTTGACCAATTTAAACGTGTACTGTACCGAATCAGGGAGGATGCTACATATCAGAACCTGATTCTTTCGGGTGGGGAGGTGACCACCTTCCATGACCTGGACCGATACGTGCAATTCGCGGGCTCCCTGGGTTGGTTCAAGAAGATCCAAATACAGACTAACGGCAGGCGGCTGGCCGACAGGGACTACATCGGGCGTATAGTCGACTGCGGTGTGAATGAGTTTTTTGTGAGCATCCAGGGCCTTGAAGCCGTTCACGATGCGGTGGCGCGAGTTCCGGGCGCTTTCCGGGAAACCCTCGAAGGCATCAGGAACCTGAGGGACTTCGATGTCAATGTTATTTCCAATACGGTACTGACAAGGGCCAATCTTCCGGACATCCCGGAGCTCTTTGCCCTCCTGCTCAACGAAGGGGTCGGTGAGCTCCAGTTGTGGAATTACTTTCCCATGGAACGAAGCGACAAGAAAGATCTGGTGGTGAGCATGAAGGAGTTCGTCGCTCTCCTCCCCCCATTGCTGTCCCTTGGGGAGGAGGCGGGGAAAGCGCTGGTGTTCAAGAGTTTTCCCTCCTGTCTTTCCAGTGGGGAGCCGGGATTCTTCGACGGCTTGTTTCCTGTGACGGTGCTGCCGGACATGTTCTGGAAGGGGTTCAGCGAGTGCGGGTTCGGGGCCTGCTTTCACAGGCAGAGAGGCGCTTGTCGCGTCAGGGAGTGCTGGGGCCTGTCCAGTGCGTACCTTGAGAAGTATGGTGATGAAAGGGACCTGTTGAAGCCGCTGATCGCTGAAAGCTAGGAAACTATTCACCACCGAGGCACAGAGGACGCAGAGAAATGCAACTCTTTCATTTGCCCCCCGTGGCGGGGCAAATGAAAGAGTTGTATCTACCTCACTCCTTGGGCCTTAACGGATAAGATCGAAGTGCCGGAGCTGCATATCAAACAAAGGGACTGTGAGATTGTATCGATCACCCTCCGCCAAAGGCAGACGATATTCTCCGTCTCCTC
>JALOPA010000581.1 GCA_025454125.1 Thermodesulfobacteriota bacterium | reverse complement strand
CGGCATGCGGGTGACGGACAAGCAGACCATGGATGTGGTGGAGATGGTCCTCGTGGGCAAAGTGAACAAGGAGATCGTCACCCTCATCAACCAGAACGGCGGCCAGTCCGTGGGGCTTTCCGGAAAGGACGGGAAACTCATCACGGCAAAAAAGATGAAATACATCAAGAAGCGGGGAGACGATCAACCTCCGGAGATTATCGACATCGGGATGGTGGGCGAGGTGACCTCCGTGAACACGCAGGTCCTGACGAGCCTGCTGGAAAACCAGTTCATCCCGGTGATTGCGCCGGTGGGAGCCGGGAAAAAGGGGGAGACCTACAACATCAATGCCGATCATGTGGCCGGCCACATCGCTTCGGCGCTGAAGGCGAGAAAGCTGATCCTTCTGACGGACACCCAGGGGGTTCTGGACAAGCAAAGCAAGCTGATCTCCTCCATCAAGGTGGGGGAGTACCCGAAGCTGATCGACGACGGCACGATCAAGGGCGGCATGATCCCCAAGGTGAATTGCTGCGCGGACGCCTTGAGAGGCGGGGTGAAAAAAGCGCACATCATTGACGGCCGAAAGGATCACGCCATCCTCCTGGAGGTTTTCACCAAGGGAGGAATAGGGACGGAGATCGTGCCGTAGAAGAAGTGCCTAAAATTAAAAAAAGCAGTGACAAGTGACAAGTTACGAGTGACAAGATAAAAACAAAGAGCGTTGCTTTACTCGTCACTTGTCACTCGTGACTCGTCACTGTGTTTACAACGGAGAACGGTGAACGTATAACGTTCTTCATACGGAGACTCCATGAAAGAACCAGCATCTTCAGAAAGCACCATCAGTTTGGCGGACAAATACATCTTCCCCACGTACAAACGTCCTCCCTTCGCCTTGGTGAAAGGGGAGGGGTGCCGGGTCTGGGACGAAAGCGGCAAGGAGTACCTGGATTTTGTGGGGGGAATCGCGGTTTGCGCCCTGGGCCACAGCTCCCCCATCGTCACCAAAGCCCTGGAGGAGCAGTCGAGAACCCTGGTGCACGTGTCAAACCTCTACTACACGAGACCGCAGGCGGAGCTGGCCAAGCTCCTGGTGGAGCACTCCTTTGCCGATCGGGTGTTCTTCTGCAACAGCGGGGCTGAAGCCAACGAAGCGGCGATCAAGATCGCGAGGCGGTACACGAAGGAGAAATTCGGGCCGGGAAAGTACACGATCATCTCGATGCAGGGTTCCTTTCACGGCCGCACCATGGCGACCCTTTCGGCTACAGGCCAGTCCAAGGTGCAGGTCGGGTATGATCCCCTGCTCCCGGGGTTCAAGTTCGTCCCCTACAATGATCTCGCATCCCTGAAAGCCGCCGTGGACGACACGGTGTGCGCGGTCATGCTCGAACCGATACAGGGGGAAGGGGGCATTGTGGTGCCTCACCCGGACTATCTCAAGGGAGTGAAGGAGATCTGCCGGGAAAATGGGGCCCTCCTGATCTTTGATGAGATCCAGACCGGCATGGGCCGCACGGGCCGCTTGTTCGCCTACGAGCACTTCGGGGTGTCACCGGACATCATGAGCCTGGCCAAAGCGCTTGGGAACGGGCTTCCCATTGGCGCCATGCTCAGCACAGAGGCTCTGAGCAGCGCCTTTGGACCGGGCAGCCACGCTTCCACCTTCGGAGGCACGCCCCTGGTGACCGCTGTGGCCAAGGCGGTGGTCACCAGCCTCCTGAACGACGGCCGGCTGGACCATTGCCGCAACATGGGAACCTATTTCAGGGCCAAACTGGAGGAGCTGAAGAAACGTCACGCCTGCATCAAGGAGGTGAGAGGGCTCGGTCTCATCATCGGTGTCGAGCTGGACCGGCCCGGAGCGCCTGTGCTGGAGGCGTGCGTGCAGAGGGGTTTCCTGTTCAACTGCGCGCAGGAAAAGGTGTTGCGCTTTGTTCCCCCTCTGGTGGTGACGAAGAAGGAAATCGATCAACTCATGGAAGCACTGGATTCGGTGCTCGGCGGGGCCTAAATGAAAAAAGATCTCCTCACCCTTCGCGATTTGTCCAAAGAGGACCTTCTGGGACTTCTCGACAAAGGTCTTCAGTTCAAGAAGCAGGGCCGGAAGGTGAAGCGGACCCTTCAGGGCTACACCCTGGGCATGCTGTTCGATAAGGCATCCACCAGGACGCGCATCTCCTTTGAGACGGCGATGTTCAGGCTCGGAGGACAGACCCTGTTCATGCACAGGGCAGAAACCCAGCTGTCCAGAGACGAGACCGTGGGGGACACGGCCCGGGTCCTTTCCCGCTACCTCGACGCCATGGCGATCCGGACCTTTTCCCAGCAGTTCCTGGAGGGGATGGCCAGAGAAGGAACCATCCCGGTCATCAATGCCCTGACCGACCGCTTCCATCCCTGCCAGGTGCTGAGCGACCTCATGACCATCCTGGAGAAACGGGGAACCCTCGACCACCTCAAGGTCGCCTGGGTGGGAGACGGGAACAACGTGGCCCATTCGTGGATCAACGCAGCCCACGTGCTCGGTTTCGAGTTGGTCCTCGCCTGCCCGGCCGGGTATCACCCGCTTCCGGAGATCGTGAAAGGCCCGAACCGAAAGATCCATATCGTGGGAGACCCGACAAAGGCCGTGAAAGGGGCGGATGCCATCAACACGGATGTGTGGGCCAGCATGGGGCAGGAGCATCAGCGGAAGAAGAGAATCGCCGCGTTCCAGGGATTCCAGGTCAACCACGATCTGTTGAAAGCGGCAAGGCGAGATGTCCTGGTCATGCACTGCCTGCCGGCCCACCGGGGTGACGAAATCACCTCCGATGTCATGGACGGACCCAACTCGGTGGTTTTTGACCAGGCGGAGAACAAGATGCACCTCCACATGGCGGTGCTGGAAAAACTGATTCTGAGGAAATGAGCAAGCATCGACCAAGGCTCACCACAGAGTCACAGAGCGCACAGAGAGGGAGGTGCCTATTTTCGTCTATCGGGAGATGCCGATAGACGAAAATAGGCCCTCAAGAAGTCGTTACAGAGACACACTTAATAGATTGATTCCCAGGACATGGGAACGATAGGTGTATTT
>JALOPA010000580.1 GCA_025454125.1 Thermodesulfobacteriota bacterium | reverse complement strand
CGCATGATGTCCCGCACCTCTCTCCCCTTTCTCATGAGGTTGTTGAGGTCGTGCGTGTCCAGGTCTTTGAGAATCTTCTTGATCTCGTCTTCAATGCCCGCGTACTTCAGAAAGTAGCGGTAGGCATAGGCCGTGATAGCGAACCCATTGGGACTGTTGATGCCCTGCTGGTGGAGTTTCTGGTACATCTCCCCCAGGGACGCGTTCTTCCCGCCCACCATGGGAATGTCCTCGATGCCGATCTCATTGAACCAAAGAATGAAACGCTTGCTCTTGTCCGTAGCCATGAGCCTTCTCCTTCCTTGAAGCAATTCCAGGGTGGAAAACCGGACACTGCCAGGAAATCTACTGATTTCAACAAATAAGGTGATCGTATATTTACCATTCCCACGGTAAGATTGTCAATTGACAAAATATGGTCTACAAGGAGTAAGGTATCGCGAATCCGCAAAATGCCGAAAATGCCCCTTTCTGTCATTCCCGCGGAGGCGGGAATCCAGTCCTCAGAAGAATTTCTGGACTCCCGCTTTCACGGGAGTGACGGCCTGGCGGACTTTTGACAACGCGGCACCTCAATTCTGAATCGAAAACCAGGAAAATTCTCCATGAAAGACTTCATCTACCTGGATCACAACGCCACCACCCCCATTGACCTGGGTGCAGCCGCGGTCATGACCGCTGTCATGGAAAAAGATTTTGGCAACCCTTCCAGCGGCTATTTTCTCGGCACAAGGGCAAGACAGAAGATTGAGGAGGCCAGAGAGGAGGTCGCAGGCCTTGTTCACGCCCGGAATGAAGAGATCGTCTTCACCTCCGGAGGAAGCGAATCCGACAACATGGTCCTCAAGGGGATCGTCGACCTCGGAAGACCCGGGGACTTTCACATCATCACTTCCGCCGTGGAACACCCTGCTATCCTGAACCCCGCCTTTTTTCTTCTGGAGCTGGGGGTCCGCGTGGACATCCTCCCGGTGGACCGGCATGGCCGGATCGATCCGGACGATCTCCGCAAAGCCATCGTTCCTGACACATGCCTCATTTCGATCATGCTTGCCAACAACGAGACAGGGACCCTCCAGCCCTTAAGCGAAATCTCTCAGATCGCCGGAGAACACAACATTCCCGTGCACACGGATGCGGCGCAAGCTGTTGGCAAGCTCCCTGTGGACGTGGAGAAGCTGGGCGTAGATTTTCTGACCGTTGCAGGGCACAAGCTCTACGCACCCAAGGGCGTGGGAGCCCTGTTCATGAAGCAGGGAAGAGATCTCACGCCTCTCATTCACGGCGGAGGCCAGGAAAGGGGAAAACGCTCCGGGACTGAAAGCACCGTTCTAGCCGCAGGCCTTGGGGCCGCTTGCAGGGTTGCCCGGGAAAGACTTAAAGAAAATGAAAAGCACATGACCACCCTCAGGGATCGTCTCCAGAGGTTGCTCTTTGAAGCCATCGAGGGCCTGGTCCTGAACGGCCACCCGACCGAAAGGCTCCCCAACACGCTGAACGTCTCGGTTCCGGGTCTGGAAGGGGCTAAAATCCTTGAAGGCCTGCCCAGGATCATCGCCTCCACTGGCGCGGCATGCCATGACAGGACCGTGAAGCTCTCCCATGTGCTCTCGGCCATGGGCGTTCCACCTGAAATCGGCATGGGAGCATTGCGGTTTTCCGTGGGTCGGAGCAACACTATGGATCAGATCGAGGAAGCGGCCGGTCTGATCATTGAGAGAGTCAAGGAAATGAGGAGATAAAACTGTGGAATAATGGAATGGTGGAGTATTGGAATAATGGGCCAGTAAAAACCAATGCTTTCACGGAAAACCTGAAAGGGCCTTCTTCCGTCATTCCCGCGTAGGCGGGAATCCAGTCTTTGTAAGACCTTCTGGACTCCTGTCCTTGCGGGAATATCCCGTAGGGTCAGCCACGGTGCCGACCAGGAAACGGGATTGGTTCTTGACTACCCAAAGAACTTGTCCGTCAATTTGAGCTGAAGGGTCTTTGCTTGCCGTCGGAGGTCCAGATTAGGAAATGAACACTTTCACTTCAGATTTGCCCGCCCTCTTGATCATCGACATGGTGAAGGACAACCTGGATCAAAACAGGCCCGTGCCCATCACCCCTTTGGCTCGAAAGCTTTTCGAGCCGATCAATCGCTTGGCCAAGGCGTTCCGAAGCGCCTCATGGCCTGTGGTCTTTGCGACAGACGCTTTTGAAGTGGGAGGGTTCATTTTTGGGGGCAAAATGAAACCTCATTCCCTCGCAGGGACACCCGGCGCAGAGCCGACAGCCGAGCTGGATCGTCAGCCTGAGGATCTATGGCTTCCGAAACCCCGCTTTTCCGCTTTCTTCAAGACCGGGCTAGAGGAATGGCTGAAATCAAGGGGAGTCACTCTCTGCGCTGTGGCAGGGATCACCACCAACTTCTGCGTGCTCACCACGGCCATGGATGCCCTTTGCTGCGACTTCAAGACCGTGATCCTCGAAGACTGCACCACCGCCGCCACAGAAGCCATCCACAGCCAGACACTCGACACCTACCGCAAGAACCTCCTTTACCCTCTCTTCAGGATCATGACCTCCGAACAGTTTCTAGAGGAACTTACCCTAAAAAAAGATATACAGTGATCCAAGCTCATTCTTCTATGCCGGTTTCGCAAGCTCACGGGCCTGACAGGGATTTTGATGACGACCTCGGATGGGGAAAGGCTGCCGCTGTGCTCCAAATGCCAATCTGTTGCCTTTTGGCCTCTTTCTGATATGATTTATGTACGGTGAACAGCGAAAGGAGGTCTTATGAGCCTCAAAGAAATCGCGGCTGAGATCATGAAACTTGATCTGAAGGACCGGGCTACGCTCGCCAAGTGGATAGTCGAGAGCCTCGATGATCTGTCTGAGGAGGAGATCGAGGCACTGTGGGCAGAGGAGGCAGAGCGCCGTTTGGATGAGATGGAGCGAGGGCAGGTGGATGAAATACCGGCGAAAGAGGTCCTTCGCCGCGCGAGGGCTTCACTCTCTTGAAACTGATCGTATTCCATCCGCAGGCTGACACCGAAATTACTGAGGTAGCGCAATACTATGAGGTGCG
>JALOPA010000018.1 GCA_025454125.1 Thermodesulfobacteriota bacterium | reverse complement strand
CGAGCGCCTCCCTGCTTTTTCTCTTCAATGAATCCTACACCATGTTCGGCGGAAACATCCTGAGCACCCTCACAGGCGAATTCTGCTATATGATCGCCTTTGCCCTTTTTGCCTACTTCATGGGCACCCTTTACAAAGGGGTGCGGGCAGACACCGGTGTGATCAAGAACGGAATCCTCCTGGGGCTCATCGGCCTCACCCACCTCTTCGTGTTTATACCGGCCGTGTGCCTCCTCATCTACTGGTGTCTCGCCAAGGGAACGCTCCAGTATCTTTTTAAAGTTTCCCTGATTGCCTTCGGCCTCATGGCCTTCTGGGTTCTGCCGCTTATCGCCTACCGCGATCCTTTCACGACTCCCGTGTACATGATCTGGCAGCCTTTTGTGAGCTGGCACTACGCCTTCATGGGCATCGGGATCGTGATCCTTTTCATCGGCCCCCGACTCGCCCTAGCAGCGCTTTCCACCGTCGGCGATTCCAGGGGAAAAATATGGATCCCCGTCCTTGTCGCGTTCTCCTCCCTTGCAGTCTTCACCCTCTGCTACCTGCTCCTCTCCTATTGGGCGCTCGGCAAGGGCCTCTGGGATACAGGACTGGAGATCACCCCGCTTTCAGCCTCACCCCTTGGACCCAGCCTAGCCTTGCGTCTCGAGGCCCTGATCGTTCCCCTCTCTCTCGCCGCCGCCTCTCTGGTCATGCTCTTGGGGCTTCACTCCATGAAGCAGCTCCCCGGCTTTCGACGTTTTTGCGCCCATTTCGGATCCCTCTCAAGCCTCGCCCTGCTGATCACGTCTGTTTTGGGTCTCCATTACCTCATCTGCCGCACCATCCCCTCTGAACGGTTCAGGGCTTTTCTTCTCGACACGACGACCATGGTTTTTCTCGCTCTGGGGATCGCAGCCCTCTTCTTTTTCTTTTACAAAAGAATCACAGCCTTCCTTTTGCGAATCGCACAAGGAATCGACCATGATCGGTTCACCCTGTTTCTCTGTCTCTCCTTCGGATGTGTGGTGGGCTACTTCTCGGCCCACTTCCTGGAGGTGCCGGACATTCGCTTTCTTCCTCCGCTTCTGTTTGTCCTCATGCTCATTCTGTTTGCGGACACCCCCCATGCGTTCCTTGGCCTGACCACCCAAACCCCTTCCCCCCAGTGGCTGTGTCGCAATGTCATTTCGAGGCCAGAGCCTAGAACTCTTGATTCCGGAAGTGACGGGATTTCAAGGTTTCTCCCTTCGGTCGAAATGACAGAAAGCACCGTCCCCCTCGATTGCGGCGCCGCCTCTCATGGAAGGGGAATGTGGGCGGTAGGGATCACTTATCTATGCCTCTTGGCCGTGATTTTCGGAGCCACACGGGCGGATGTTTGGTTTCGCTTCAACAACAGAGGATACGATCTTCTGCCCGGATACTCGGAATTTCAAGAACTCAATCGCTACCTGAAAGAAGCTTACGGCAGCCTGGGTCTTGATGCGCTCAACAGCCCGAGAGTCGCCTACGAAAAATCAAGCCTGTACGGCCGATACGGAGGGGACAGGATTTTTGAATCCCTGCCTTTCTTCTCAGGCCGGCAGACCCTGGAAGGCATTCACTATGCCTCTTCGGCCGCTTCGCGCTTCATCGCCTTTCTTCAGACCGCCTATTCCCTTGAGATCAAGACTCCGCGATCCTACATCCTTTCCAGGATGAACCCGGACTCCCTGCCTGCCTATTTCGATCTCTACAACATCTCCCAGGTGATTCTCATCAGCGAGGAGGCGAAGAACGCTGCCGCTACCTCGCCTTGGTTTGAAAAAGAAAAAGACTTCGGCCCTCTCTCTCTTTTTCGCTACAAAACCTGTGACGGTCTCTTCGTGGATGTGCCCAAGCGCGTTCCGGTGCTTTATACAGGGAAAAGGTGGATGGATGATTTCGTGCTCTGGTACAAAGAAGCTCGCTCCATCGACCTGCTCATGGTTCCGTCCGCCTATATAACGAACGAGACCGACCGCCTGGCCTTCACCTCAGCCATTTCAAAGGTGGAACAGCTCTCTGACCTCCCCGGCAAAGAGCTTGACCGGCAAGGGGTTCACGTTGAAGCTTTCCTTGAACAGGGCGCGATCCGCTTCACCACCAACAAAGTGGGGATCCCGCATCTTGTGAAGGTGTCCTATTTTCCGAATTGGAAGGTGCAAGGCGCCTTTGGGGTCTATCCGGTGAGCCCTCATCTCATGCTGGTTATTCCAAGAGAAAAAGAGGTGGTGCTCACCTACGGGCGGACCTTTTGGGACACGGTGGGGGCGGTCATCACGCTGGGAACTTTGGTGTTCCTGATTTTCACGCTGCTTCTGTGGGTGGGAAGGCGATGTCGGTTCCGGCGGAATGGAAATCGCCCCTTGCTCCCCCCTTTGATAAAGGGGGGAGATAAGAGACTGGATTCCCGCTCCGGGTTTTCACCGGGACAAGCTTCCTTCAGTGGGTATAACTCAGCAACACGCGATGGGGCTTCTTACAGTAGAATACGGCCCTTCTTAGTTGCTCTGGTCCTGCTTGCAGCAGCGGGCCTCATCACAGGCGGTGCTCTTCTGAGGAATAAACCGGTGAGGGCTTATGTAGCGGGCTACAAATCCTTCGAAAGGGGCAATCAGTATCTTTCCGTGAAGAACACCGAGGCCGCAAGAGCTGCTTTTCAAGAGGCTGTCGCAGCCATGGCCCCGATCGTCACAGAGC
This sequence comes from Thermodesulfobacteriota bacterium, assembly GCA_025454125.1. The sequence goes on along the minus strand of JALOPA010000018.1, from coordinate 7,815 downwards.
GGCGTCATTACGACCACCAGGACGTCATTCACTGCATGCTCTTCACAGCCATGGCCTATGAAAAACTGGGCGAACCGTTCAAGGCGGAAGGCCTTTACACGAAAATCCTGCAAGAGTACCCCTACAGCCGGTACCAGGCTGAAGCCTATGTCAAATTAGGGAGATTGAAGAAGCTGGAAAGAAATGAAGACCTTGAAGCGGGTTTAAAGTTGCTTCAGCAAAATTCGCTAGAGAGGGGGCTGGCTCTTCTGACAAAAGCTCTCGAGCAAACCAAAACCGGTTCCGACTTCCTTATCAGAGCCATCATAGAAGATCCCTATTCTGTTTGGGCGGGATACGCCAGGCAGGACCTGACAGCGGAACGGGCTTACATAGAGAACAACAGCGCGCTTATCCGCTCTCTTGCACAGGATCAAGAAATAGAGAAATTGCTCTTGTCCATTCTTCAATCCCCCTCACCCTAGCCCTTTTTCCTCCATCCTCCGCAGTAGCTCTGCTACGGAGTGCGGGCGCCTGGGGGAGAGGGAGTTAGGATCCAGGCAGACTTCGAGTGCAAATAAATCTCTTCATCTCCATGAAGCGCTTTATCTTCTTCATCGCTTTCGGCCTATTGCTCTTTCTCAGCCCCCATGCTTTCGCGGGCCTCCTCACCATGGAAGTGGAAACCACGCTGGGATCCGAAGAGGACACGCTTCGCGGAACCATCAAGGTCACGAACAAAGGGGACGAGCCTGCCATGGATCTTCGAGCCGAGATCCTTTCGCCGGGGGGAGGGATGCTTAGGAAGGAGATCGCGAAGAGGATCGAGCCCAGGGTCTCCGCCAGCCTCACCTTTGACAGCCCGCTCACCGGCCTCCAAAAGGGAACCTACCCCCTGCCCATCACGGTGATTTTTCACGACACAAAACTCTACCCCTTTTCCGCCCTGTCCTGCCCGGTGTTTTCCCGCGGGGGAGAGGGGAGAGGAGACTTGATTTGCACGGCCCTGCCTGTGTCTCTTGGCGAAAGGGGGGAGATCTCTTTCACACTCAAGAACCTAGGCTCAAAGGCCTGCGCCCTCCACGCGATGATCCTTCTGCCCAGGGAGTTTCACACCCCTAAGACTCGAGAGAATATCCTCTTGGAGCCCGGAACAACAAAAGCCCTCACTCTTGACGTGTTCAATGCTTCAGCGCTGCAGGGTGCCCAGTATCCGGTTTACGGTATATTCCAGTATGATACCGGTGAAATGCACCAGACCCTGGTCGCGGCGACCACGCTGAAAATCTCTGAAAAAGGCCATTGGTTTGCAAAGACGCGCTGGTACTGGCTCCTGGGGGGTTTGCTGGCGGCTCTGATCACTGCGGCAAGACGGTTTAAGAAAGGGTAACCTATTAGATTTTTAGAGAAATCGATTGACATTAGTTGAGAAATAATATACAAACCGTATATTATTTTGAAAGTCTGTCCCCATGTCCTTCTGCTGGGCTCAACTCTGTGCGTTTCAAGGAGGATTTTATGTCTTATCGACCACGAACCGGCTTGCTCCTCATGCCTTTGTTGCTCGGAATCTTTATCCTTTTCCCTCCGAGCGGCGCCGCAGCACCCATTGCAAAAGTCTCCCAGTTTACCGGTGAAGTGCTGGTCGTGACAGGGGACCAGATTTCCACAGTAACGAGCGCGGGACACCCCATCAACCAAGGCGATGCGGTTCAGACCAAGAACGGCGAAGCCCAAATCACCTTCAACGACGGGGCTCTCATGACCGTCCGGCCTTTCACCAGCACCGTGATCCAGGAAGCCGAGGAACAGCGCGGGTGGTTCCTTTTCAAAACCAAAGATCTCGTTCGTCGCATCACCTGCCAGGTCGGGAACCTCTGGTTCAAATCCGGCGCCTCCGCCAGGAAAAACGTCCTCCAGAGCCCAACGGCCGTTTGCGGTTTGCGCGGATCTGCAGTGGATTTCGGTTTCAACAATGTCATGACCTATGTCCGGCAGATCGAAGGGGGATCCGACCTTTCAGGCAGCGTGCAGAGAGTGACGGAGGAGTTTTTCAGGAACCTTCAGGCCAATGCGCAGCAGGCCGCAGGTCAGAATGCGGTCTACAACAAGTTGAACGACGCCTACAACAAAGCGGAACAGGCCAACAAGACAGGCGCGCCCATTGATAAGGCAGGAGCCAAGGTGGCCGTGCTCGACGCCGTGAAAACCTCTCTCCAGGCGATCCTGGCCAACCCGAACCTCCCGGAGGCCGCAAGAGAGGCCTTGAACAACGTCCTCACCCAGGTGAATCAGAACCTGGCAGAGGCCCAGAATCAACTGAACACCCTGACTCAAACAACAACCACGGTGGGTCCCACAACCACTTCCGCTGCCCCGACCACCACTTCGGTGGCGGAAACGACGACCAGCGCTGCGGACACCACGACCACAACGCAGGCGCCGACGACGACAACCGTTTCCATTCCGACAACGACGACAACGACGGTTACAACAACGACGACATCATCAGCGGCGAGCCCGACCACTTCAGCGTTTTAAGTGGCTGGCATCGTCGGAACACCATTTCCTTTTGCGCTTAAAAGGAGCTTCGAGATGAGAAGAGGTTTAGTTCTTGTTTGTGCGGTTCTGAGTCTCATGCTGTTTTTGCCGCCAAGCCTGTCTGCCCAGCAGGGCGGGAGGATCTCCGTTGGGAACCTCAAGGTCATTCCCTCCTTAACCCTTGAAGAGGTCTATGACGACAACATTTACCTGGCCAGCGGGATCAACGACACCAACGAAAAGATCGATTCCGACTGGATCTTCCACGTCATGCCGGGACTGATGCTGGATTACACCCTGGAGGGCCGGGGGTACGTGCGGGCAGGGTATCTGGGCGACTATGCCTATTACGCGGACTTCGATCAGAACGACTGGAAGAACCATAAGGTGTTGTTCGATTTCGACTATCAGGCTCCGGGGGGGCTCCTCTTCGGGCTCAAGAACGTCTGGGTCGATGCCGCCGACCCCTACGGCGCCGACAACCAGTTCGGCCTCGGTGTTCCACAGACCAAGCGGTGGTATGACGACTTCAACACGAAGGTCGGGTACAATTTCGGCAACCAGTTCAGGGCCTTTCTCTACTACGACTATTACAAGCAGGACTATGACCTGGAAAGTGATTTCTCCCAGGACTGCACCATGAATCAGTTCGGTGCTGGGCTTCAGATGCACGTGGCCTCCAAGACCTGGGGATTCATTCGTTATCACTACGGGTACCGAGACTATTTCTCCCATCCTGACGGCTCCGGGGTGACGGACCAGAATGACGCGGATTTCGACTTCAACCGGGTGAGCACGGGTCTTGTCTGGGATTCGGGCGCGAAGTTCTCAGGCGAACTGAACTTCGGATACGAGTGGAGGAACCACGACAACGAGTTCGACTCCCTGGGGAACCGCTATGACGACCGTGACACATGGGTTGCCGCGACGCGGGTCAACTATTTCGCGACCTCCACAACGACTTTTTCTCTTTCCCTGATCAGGGCTCTCAGGGACACGGGATCGAACACGTACCAGTACTACACGGACACAGGCATCAAGCTTGGGGTGGCTCAGGTGTTCCTGACCCGCTTCACCCTGACGGCGGAGGCGGGTTACGCCCTCTATGAATACAACGCGCCTACCGACCCCACCAAGGAAGCGGACAACTACCTTGGAAGCCTAGGCGTTTCCTATAAAGTTCAGGACTGGCTGATTGCGGGGCTCGCTTACACTTACCTCAAGCAGGACTCCAATTACCCGGAGGATGATTACAAGGACAACCGCTTCATCATCTCCCTCAGGGCCGCCTATTGATCCGAGGAGTTCGCATCATCGGAACTTCTCCGGGTGGCGGAACTTGTGGTATCGGGAATGGCAGGAAAGGGGTCGCAGACCCCTTTTTTGTTCAGCCCTTTCCGCGCAGGAGATTGCTCTTGAAATTTGACAGAGGATATTAAAAAATAGTCTACGTAAAGGATTTGCTCATGAAATTCTGCTTTTCCCTCAGCATGACCTTCTTCTTTGCCCTTTGCCTTTTTTTCGGCGGGTGCGTAAGTTCTTCCGATGAGGTGGTGAAGGTCACGTCGCTTCAAACCAGCCAGCTCGGCACGCTCAAGGCCGAAGACCGCGCCAAGCTCGAGGAAATCAGGAAGAGCAGAGGCCAGGAAAACCTTGACCAGAGTATCGCGGCCCTCCTGGAGGAAACCCCCCATTACAACATCACCGAGTATCTCAAGAAGCACCCTGAGATCATCGGCCAGGCAGGACAGGACTATAAAGTGGGCGGCTATGATGTCCTCAGCATCACCGTGTACGAAGAGAAGGATCTGTCCCGGGAGGCGGTGCGCGTGTCCGCCGACGGGCACCTCTCCTTCCCACTCATCGGACGCGTCAAGGTGGACGGCTTGACCACAGCGGAAATCGAAAAACTGATTTCCCTGAAACTGGCGGAAGGGAAGTACCTGCTCGATGCGCATGTTTCCGTGATGGTCACCGATTACAAGAGCAAGAAATACCTGGTCCTCGGATCCGTTAAAAATCCGGCCAGCTACTCGCTCCAGGCGCAGGAAAGGGTTCTGGACGCTATCTCCAGGGCCGGGGGGCTGGAGTTTGAGAAAACGGGAAAAAAGGGGATGATCATTCGCACGGAGAACCCCAACACCGCCAACGAGCGGAAGATCGTGATCAATTTCGAGCTTATGAGCCTTCTCAAAGGAAAAGACCAGATCTCGAACATTTTTCTCTTTGACAAGGACGTGCTTTACGTTCCTCCGGCCGAGCATTTCTACATCATCGGCCAGGTCAAGGAGCCTGGCTCCCACCCCATCAGAGACCGTGAAATCACCCTTGTGGAAGCGATCAGCATGGCCGGCGGGTTCACCCCCATCGCCGCAAGGAACAAGACCCGCATCATCCGGGTGGAAGCGGGAATTGAAAAGATCATCGAAATCCGGGTAGATGCCATCACGGACGCGGGCAAGAAGATCCAGGACGTGGTGATACAGCCCAACGACATCATCTTCGTTCCCGAGAGCTTTTTCTGATGGAAGAAAACACACAGGATCGCATCGACCTTCGAGACTACCTGCGGGTTGTCCTTAAGAGGAAATGGACGATCATTACGGTCTTCGCCGTGACCGTGATCACCGTGATGATCCATGCCTTCACCGCCACCCCCATTTACAAGGCCACCACCCGCCTCATCATCGACAAGGAAAACCCCAATGTGGTGTCCATCCAGGAAGTCATGGCCGTGGACGCCTCGGGAACCGACTACTACCAGACGCAGTACAAGATCATTGAAAGCCGCAGCGTGGCAGCGGAAGTCGTTCGCAGGTTGCGCCTGGACCAGAACGAGGAGTTCTCCCCCAAGCCCAAGGACGACCTGATTTCCAACATCACGAGATCCATTTCCCAGGCGTTCACCTCTTTGAAGAACAGCGTCTTTTCCCTCTTTAGAACCGAGAAACCTTCCTCCGAAGGGCCGGAGCAGGAGGAAGTGGATAACAAGCTGGTGTCCGCATTTATCAACAGAATCGAGGTGACTCCCATTCGCAACAGCCGGCTTGTGGACATCAGCTTTGAAGCCACGGACCCGGCCCTTGCGGCAAAGATCGCCAACTCCCTTGCCGCCGCCTTCATTGACCAGAATCTCGACACCAAGCTCAGGGCCGTGCAGGATGCGGTCAAGTGGCTTCACAGCCGCATCGAAGAAGAGCGCAAAAAGGTGGAAAAGGCGGAGCAAGCCCTTCTCAAGTACAAGGAAAAGCACGACATCATCACGGATTTTTCAAGCGACGTGGAAAAAGTGACCGCTCAGAAACTGGCCCAGCTCAACACCCAGGTCGTGGAAGCGGAGTCCAAGAGGGTCGAGGCGGAGACGCGGTACCAGCAGGCCGCAGCCCTTTCCGGCGCCCCGGACATGCTGGACTCTATCCCCGAGGTCCTCAACAACGATCTGATCCGACAGATCAAGGCCATGGAGGTGGATCTCTACAAGCGCATGTCCGAGCTCTCCAAGAAGTACGGGGAGCAGCATCCCCAGATGCAGGCCATCGAGTCGGAGCTCAAGACCCTCCAGAAGCGCAAAGGACAGGAGATCACCCGGGTCATCAATTCCCTGCGCAGCGAATACAAGGTTGCAGAGGCGCGGGAGAAGTCCCTCAAGGCTTCCCTCGAAAAACAGAAGAGAGAATCCCTGGACCTGAACCAAAAAGCCATCGAGTACACTGTGCTTCAAAGGGAAGCGGAAAGCGCCAAGCAGATGTATGAGCTCCTCATCAAGCGCTTCAAGGAAACCTCTCTCACTGAGGACATGCGAACAGGAAACATTCGGATCATTGACCGGGCCCAGGTGCCCAAGACGCCCGTGAGACCGAAGAAAGCCCTCAATATATTGCTCGCGGTTCTTCTCGGAATGATCAGCGGGGTGGGGCTCTCCTTCTTCTTCGAGTACCTGGACAACACCATCAAGCTCCCTGAAGATATCCAGCGATATCTCCACGTGCCCTACCTGGGACCTGTGCCGGCCATGGTGATGAACGGAAACCCGGAGACCAGGGAAAAACCGGAGCTCGCCACGCTTCACTCGCCCAAGTCCACGGCAAGCGAGGCTTACCGCGGAATCAGAACCGGCATTCTCTTCTCTTCCGCCGAAAAGCAGCCACAGGTCTTGCTCATCAGCAGCGCCGCTCCTCAGGAAGGGAAGACGAGCACCGCCTTGAACCTGGCCATCAGCATGGCCCAGGCGGGGGGCAAGACCGTCCTTCTGGACTGCGACATGCGCAAGCCTTCCCTCCACAAGATCCTGGGCTATCCTCGTGACAAAGGCCTGTCCAGCATTCTCGTAGGAAACTGCGAGCTCCGGGACGCGCTGATCACGACCCAGGTGCCCAATCTGGACATCATTCCCTGCGGCCCTATCCCGCCGAATCCTTCCGAAATCCTGGGATCTCCCAAAATGTCCAAGCTGATAGAGTTCCTTCGAAAAAGTTACTCCAAGATCATCATAGATTCCCCGCCCATCACCGCGGTGACCGATGCCGTTGTTCTAGGGAGGCTGGTAGACGGGACCGTGCTCGTGATCCGCGCAGGCGACACGCCTCGTGAGATCGTGAAAAACGGCCTGAGCCAGCTTAAGGGAGTGAACAGTCCTATCCTGGGGGCTGTGTTGAACGGCGTGGACATGGACCGGGACGGGTACTATTATTACCAGTACTACTACTATTATTACGGCGAGGACGGCGAAAGAAAAAAGAAAGTCCACAAAACGAAAAAGCGCAGCCACAGCAAAGAGCTCCAACCCTCGTGATCGACCTCCACTGCCACATTCTCCCGGGCGTCGATGACGGGTCCAGGTCTGCCGAGGAAAGCCTTCATATGGCCAGGCTGGCCCTGGAAGACGGCATTCGCACCATCGTTGCGACTCCTCACACCCTGGACGGGACTTACCTCAATCCTCTTCACTCCGTCTCCGAACACGTGCTCTCTCTCCAGCAAGTTTTGAAAGAGCGCGGAGCGGATCTCAGGCTCTGCGTGGGAGCGGATGTGCATCTGTGCCCGGGGCTAGGGGATAAAATTACGAAAGAGGAGGCGGGAACGATCAACAACACGGGCAAGTACGTCCTGCTGGAGCTGCCGGCCCAGACCATCCCTTCCGGCGCCAAAAAAGAGATCTTCAGCCTTAGGCTTATGGGCATCACCCCCATCATCACCCACCCGGAACGCCACCCTGCAATTCTGCGGGATATGAAACCTCTCTATGATTTCATCGCCATGGGAGCCCTGAGCCAGATCACCGCCATGAGTCTCACC
>JALOPA010000579.1 GCA_025454125.1 Thermodesulfobacteriota bacterium | reverse complement strand
ATTTCTTGGCCTCCGGCTTCTTCGTGAAATAATCCTGCTGCTCAAAAGCCTTTTCCATCCCGGGCATGTAGTGGCGGTTGTCGAGGTAGAGCATCAGGGTTCTGGGCCGCTCGGATTGGGGGATGTGAGAAAAGTAAGCCACGATACCCAGGACCCCGAGCGCTCCATTGTCCTGGAGCACTGCGGGCCCGTCTGTGTGGGTGGTCACGACCACTCTTTCATCCTGTGCTGTCCCGTAATGCTTGCCCGGCAGGTACCCGATCAACTGGTAGGTCTCGGCAGGCTCCACCTTCGCAAGCAGTTTTAGGGTCGCCTTTTTTCCCTCCTTGGCATCCTTCAGGACCTTGGCGCCCGCCATGCGGTCGACGTAGAGAGTCGGCGTTTTGGACAGCGTGGGTATGGGGAAGGTGTAGAGCCCGGCCAGCCGATCGTAGGACATGTTGAAGACGACAATTCCTCCGGCCGCCTGGACCTGTGTCAGGACACGGTTCACCAAAGCCGTCTGGCGCAACTGCCACCAAACATCATAGCTTACGGTTTCGCTGGGCGGGACTTGCGTGAACAGAGGGGGGAAGTCCTCCGAGGTGCGGTATTCATAATCGTTCAGTGTGAACCACTCTTTGTAGTTGTTGTCAAAAGGAGGCGCAGGATGGGGGGCGGTCCTAAAAACGACGATCTTCCCCTTGAGCGATTCCGGCGGCGCGTTCGGTGTGTAGAGGACCAGATCGCTCGTGATTCCGTCAGGGCCTGTGGAACCCGAATAGGCGCCATAGTGGGCCACCTTCACCGGCTGACTGTCCGATACCAGGGTCCAGTTGGAACTGTCCGGCCATTCCGACGTGTACCACCGGTCATAGGTCCACGCGTTCTTCGTGATATCCACGACGCCGTATTTCTTGAGCTTTTCTTCAAGAAAGGCCAGGTAGCTTTTCCATGACGGGCTCCCGGAATAGGTGGGGCCCGATTTGTCCTTGAGCTCGTGCCATTGCTGCGCTTCCTGCGGGGTAACCATGAACTTCGGATTGATGTTGGTGAGATACTTCGCGTAGGGCTCGGATGTCCCTGTCTGAAGAGAACTCATGCAGGACACCCAAAGAATGCATGTGAGAAGAACGGCTGATGACAAGATCCTCTTTCCCATGGCTTTTCCCTCCTCTGCTTTTCGTCTTTCCGGTTTTGCATCCTACACGAAGCTCCCTGAGCTTGTCGAATGATTTAACTTCCCCGCTGGCCTGCGGGTTGGCTCCTTCAGGCTCTTAAACTGAAACTCCTGTGCATGGTGTATGGATTATGTGAGCCCGGGACCGGCAGGTGTGGTCTCACACTCGCAAGTCCTGGCCTCAAACGGAGTTTGGTTGAGGCCATAGGCCTCCTTTGGGAAAACTGCTATTTCCTTGACGACAAAGGGTGCGGGTGTTAGGTAAGGGTTCGGCTAGCGGACATCATGACACCCGCTCCCTTGCTTTTGAAAAACGGACCGGCGCCTGCTGGATGAGGGGCTGAATTCTGATGCAGATCGAACTTGAGAAGGTCTCCAAGTCATGGGGTGAGGTGTGTGCGGTGGACCGGGTCAGCTTCACCGCCCAGGCCGGCGAACTCCTCGTCGTGCTCGGTCCGTCCGGCTGCGGCAAATCCACGATCCTCCGCCTCATCGCAGGACTGGAGTCGGTCAGCACCGGCACCATTCACATCAACGGCCTCAATGTCACTAACCTGCCCCCGGCCAGGCGCAACGTCTCCATGGTCTTTCAGTCCTACGCCCTCTTTCCCCATTTGAACGTGGCGGAGAACATTGTCTTCGGGCTCAAGGTGCGGCGCCTCGACCCTGCCGAGCGTCGCCGTCGGCTGGAGCGTGCCACGGAACTTCTCGGGCTCCAGGGACTGCTTCACCGCAAGCCGGCCGAGCTCTCCGGAGGCCAGCGCCAGAGGGTCGCGCTCGGCAGGGCCATTGTGAGTGAGGCGCCGGTCTGTCTCATGGACGAGCCCCTCTCGAATCTGGATGCCAAGCTTCGCCACGAAATGCGCCGCGAAATCCGCAGTCTCCAGCAGCGCCTGGGGATTACCATGATTTACGTGACCCATGACCAGGTCGAGGCCATGACCATGGCGGACAAGATCGTGCTCCTCAATGCCGGCCAGGTGGAACAGTATGCGCCTCCCGAGGATCTTTATGCTCGTCCCGCCACCCTCTTTGCCGCCGGATTCATCGGCACGCCTCCCATGAACCTGCTGCCCCTCAGCGGCATTGAAATGGCGGAGTGGGCTAGGTCCAACCTTGCCGGAAGCCGTGCGTCGATCCCGTTTGACAAGCTCATCCTGGGAGTGCGTCCTGAAAAGATCGCTCTGGCCGAATCGGGCCCCACAGCCGAGGTGATCAGCTTGGAGTATTTGGGCGCAGACAGCCTTATTGCTTGCCGCCTCGCCGCTCGTGAGGCGACCATCCGGCTGAGCGGCAAAGTGCGCCTCGCACCCGGCGACCGAATTCACCTGTCGTGGCCCGCAGAAGAGAGTCATCTCTTTGATGCCGGCAGCGGAAGGCGCTGGAACGAATAGCAGAGGAAACCCCGCTCGGCACCAGCCGGGCCAAATGAAAACCGATAAGGAGGTCTGACATGAAACGAAGCGTGATCAGGGTTTTGCTAGGGCTTGCCCTGGCCGTTGGGGTCATGGGCGGAACGGTCGCCCATGCGGTCGTTGAACTCAACATGTACTACCCGGTGGCTGTCGGCGGGCCGATCCCCAAATTCATTGACGACACGATCGCGGAGTTCGAGAAGGCCAATCCGGACATCAAGGTCAAAGCGGTTTACGCGGGCAATTACGACGACACCAGGGTCAAAGCCCTGGCCGCAATCAAAGCCAATCAGCCCGTTCAGCTCAGCGTTCTCTTCTCCATCGATGTCTTCGAGCTCATCGACCAGGGTGTGATCGTGCCTTTCGATGAGTTTGCCACCTCAGCAGAAGACAAGCAGTGGCTGTCCTCCTTTTATCCGGCCTTGATGGCGAACTCCATTGTCAAAGGAAAAACCTCGGGTATTCCATTCCAGCGCTCCACCATTGTCTTGTATCACAACAAAGAGGCCTTAAAG
>JALOPA010000017.1 GCA_025454125.1 Thermodesulfobacteriota bacterium | reverse complement strand
TCCTTTGAATGGAGATCCCCCGGCTCTGCGCCAGGCGATGGATTTCCTTATTGAGTCGGTCCATGAGCAGCGTCTGGAGCTCCTGGAGCCCGCCCTCCCTGCCGGCAAAATGAATCCGGGTGAGGATGTCCGGCCCGGCTTGAATCTGGGGGTTGAGAAAGGAAGTCTCGCCTTTCACGTCTCCCGTCGCAAGGTCCAGAAGACGGATTGCGATCACCGAGGTTCCGAGGTCCACCGCAAGGCCACAGACATCCTTCGCCGCGGCCGGGGAAAAGAGATCCACCAGATGCCAGTTCGAGACTCCCAAGTAAAGAACCGTTTGCGCCTGATAGCCCTGGTCTCGCAAGAAAGAAGGGATCCTCCTTGAAAGGGGAAGATCCACCCTCACCTCTCCGCCGCCGAGTTCCTTTCCTATCCCTTTGATCAGGCGCTCGACGTCAGCGGTGTTGTCTTTCAGACTCGGAGGTGGAGTCCTCACCCACAGGGATCTTATCCAGGGGTCGGTCTCGTCGGATCTGTCCATGACTTTCTCACCCTACACGGTTTCATCAGGGAGCGCTCTTTCCCTTACCATGTGACGCGGCTTTTTTTCAAACTTCTTCGGTTAAAATCCAGCTCGGGAAGAAGTCTCTGGTGCAATTTGAAGCTGTCCGGTGCCATTTTGCACCACAATTTTCAACCCCCGCCTTTTTCTCGAAAACCGCACCGCCCCAAATCTCTTTTTCCGAAAGGGCGGAAGACGCCAAGATCCTTGTGAACCGCGCGACTCAGGGGCTTCAACGTCGATTTTGACCTCCCCGGATCGAGCCTTTTCCCTTGAGAACTGGTGAAACAGCATGGCATACCTATTGCAGAATCTGCAGATAATTCGGATCAAATCGGAGGAGGAACGCCAATGCTGAACAAGTTAATTTCCATGCAGGAGGCTGTAGCCAAGTACACTTGGGACGGCATGACCTACGCCCACGGCTCAGCGTATCCGGTCGGAGCCGACACCATTGCTTTCGGCAGAGAGATGGTCCGGCAAGGCAGAAAGAACCTGGACATGATCTCCCACTGCGGGTCTCAGCAAATCAACCTTCTTGCCGGGGTCGGCGCGGTCAGACGCGTTGAAGTAGGCTTTTCCGGTCTGGAGGTCTACGGGTTTGCTAACGGCCTCAACCGGGTGGTCACGAGCGGTCAGACCATCATCGAGGACTATTCCAACGGCGCCATGTCCTGGAGGTTTTTCGGAGGCGCCATGAACTGGCCCTTTGTGCCCGCGACCGTGAGCATCTCCTGCGACCAGCAGTGGTGCTCGGGAGACTACCCCGACGAATACCCGTGCACGAGAAAGACACCGGAAATCATTGATCCTTTTACGGGCAAAAAATACGGAGCCTTTCGCTCCCTGAGGCCGGATGTGGCCGCCATTCACGTCACCCTGGCCGACACGGCGGGCAACGGGATCATGATCGGTTCGGAATGGAACCGCTTTGAGATGTCCCGGGCCGCTCAGAAGGTCGTGCTGGTCACCGACTATATCGTGGACACAGGGTGCATGAGGCAGTTCCCCAACCTGACGAGGATGATCAGTGAGGTGGTCGATGCGGTCGTCTATTGGCCCATGAGCGCGTGGCCTGCAGGGTCTCCGGGCGTTCACGACAGTGACGAGGAACACATGTTTTACATGAACGACCGGCTCAAGACCGTGGAGGGGACCAAAGAATACGTGGAAAAATATGTCTTGAGCTACAAGACCAGGGAAGAGTTCCTCAAGGTTATCGGCGACGAAAAAGTCAAGAAACTGACCAACACCAACACGGCGTTCCTGATCGATCCCTTCCGGAAATGGATCAAGCCTGCCGAGGAAGTCAGGAAACTGGAACAAGAGGCGAAAAGGGGGTAGAAACCATGGATTACACAAGACAGGAATTTATGGCAATCGCCACGGGCAGAGAGCTTCGGGATGGAGAGCTTGCGATTTTCGGTGTGGGACTGAGCATGCTGGCCGGATACTGGGCCAAGAAAAACCACGCGCCGAATCTGAGAGCCTTCACCGAGGGCGGCATTTACGGGTCCACCCCTGTGGGAGGTCTTCCGTGGGGAATTGAATGCAACCGCCTCTGTGTCAACGCCACGAGTTTCACCAACGCTATCGACGCGCTGGGCTTTCTGGTCGCTTCCGGAAAAGCGGACGTGGGGATCATCGGCGCTGCCCAGATCGACAAATACGGCAACGTGAACACCACGGGGATCTGGGATGACGCTCCTCCATGGAAAGTGGGCCGCTACAATCCGCCCCGGATCCGGCTCAACGGAAGCGGCGGCGCCAACGATATTGCCGTCGGCTGCAAGCGCTTTCTCATTATGGCCGCCCATGAGAAGAAACGTTTCTCCGAACGAGTGGACTACATCTCCTCTCCCGGGTATCTCTTCGGCGGCGATTCCCGGGAAAAGTGCAACTTCCCGGGCGGCGGGCCGAGCGCCATCATTACGACGCTGGGCATCCTGCGGCCGGACCCCAAGACCAAAGAGTTCTATCTCGATGCCTATTTCCCTTTTTCCAGCGTCGAGGAGATCAAGACGCACACGGGCTGGGAACTCAAGATTTCTCCGAGCGTGAAGACGGTGCCTGAACCCACGGACAAGGAGCTGCAAAATCTGAGAGAAGTGGACGAGACGGGCTCCTTGAGAAAGAAGAAGTAATGGTGCTAGGCTCTGAGCATCCTCTATTTTCGGAGACAAAAAATGAAACGATCTTCGTTCATATGTTCTACGCTTGCTGCGGCCGCCTATCTGTGCCTGTCCTGGTCCATTGCGGTGGCTCAACCCAGTATACCCAGGGATCAGATCCCTTCTCAGCTCCCTCAGGACGTGAAACAGCAAATCGAGAGGCTCTATTCCCCTGACGGCACGGATCGGGCTTCCGCAGCCTTCCACCTCCTGAAGATGGGCGACAAGGCCCTTCCCTCTGCGCCTTTTCTCATCGCCAATCTCCACGACGAGTGGACCGGGTGCGGCCACAACATCAGCTGCGGCCACAACCATGTGACCCCTTCGGATGAGGCGGAGAAAGCCCTCATCTCCATGGGGAAGGGGGCTGTGCCCTCCCTCATCAAAGCTTCTGGCGACGAAAATCTGGAAGTTCGGAAGCGAGTGACGAGAATCCTCGGCGAAATCAAGGATCCGCGGGCGGTGGATTGCCTGGTGGGGGCCCTCGACGACAAGGACCGCAATGCCCGCATGTTGGCAGCAGCGTCGCTGGGTGAAATCGGGAAACCTTCTGTCCCGGCTCTGATAGGAGTTCTCGGGAACAAGGATAAGCCTTTGGAAGTGAGAGCCGACGCGGCTTGGGCTCTGGGAAAGATCGGAGATCCCTCGGCCGTGGAGCCCCTGATCCTTGCGCTCGGGCCAGCCGATACGGATCTGCGTCTTCAGGCCTCCAGAGCGCTCGGAAGGATTACGTCAAAGGATTTCGGCGAGAACGCTGCAGACTGGCAGAAGTGGTGGGCGGAGAACAGAGCGAAATAGCGTGAACTGAACGCGAGGACAAATCCCCCTTGCCCCCCTTTGCTAAAGGGGGGTTGGGGGGAGTTTGAAATGAAAGGAGCTCTCCTGAAACCAGGAGAGCTCCTTTTTTTCCTGCGGAACCGTGAAACAATCTTAGTAAATCGTGGACTCGTCCCACTTGGGGTCGCGCTTGGAGAGGAAGGCGGTGAACCCTTCCGTGGCATTGACGCTGATGCCTTCCAGCGCCATCATCTCTATAGCATAGCTGTACGCTTGGAACTCTGTCATCTCTACCTGGGCATAGTAAACCTGCTTCGAGGTGTAGATAGCGTACTTGCTGGTCTTGGCGATCTCCTTGGCCCAGGCGTAGGTCATCTCGTGGAGCTTGTCGTCCGGGTAAATCTTGTTCACCAGACCAAAGGCCGCAGCCTCTTCTGCCGTGTATAGGTTGGCGGTCATGAGCATTTCCATACACTTCTTCTGCGGAACCGCCCGGCTCACCGCGATGGTGGGAGTGGAGCAGTTGTAGGAGTAAATCAGGCCCGTCATTCCGAACTTGGCCTTCTCCTTGCCCGCGGTGATCAGATCGCACCCCGCGGCCAGGTGGCAGCCGCCGGCCATGGCAATGCCCTGGACTTCGGCAATGATACAGAAGGGCGCCGATCGCATGGCGGTCATCATGTTAAAGGAGGTGTGGAAGAGCCTCCGGATGGCGCTGGCCGGCTGGTTCAGGATCTCCGCGCGGTTGTGGCCGGCGCAGAAGATATCCCCTGCGGCCCTGAGGATCAACACTTTCAAGGCCTCCCTCTTTCCCGCATCCTGAATCACATGGGTGATTTCCTCCTCCGCCTCTTTCCCGAGAGCATTGCGCTTATCGGGTTCATTGAGGGTCAGGATACCGATGTAATCGTTCTTATTCTCTTCATACAAAATGTGTTTGTAAGCCATAAGTCAATCATCTCCTTTTGAAACCGATTATATCCCTGCTTTCCCTCCGGACGGTTCCAGAACGCCGCTTTGGTCTGCGCCCTTTTCACCACCGCGTCAGGCTTGCAGGTTTTAACCCTCCCCTAAGGGAGAGGATTAATCCGTTGAGACAGACCCTTTCATCACTTGGCCGCCGTCATCATCCTCGGCAAGTACAGTGCGATTTCCGGCCAGGTATAGAGAATGAAAAGGTCGATGAACTGCAAAAAGATAAACGGAATACACCCGTAACAGATATCGGCCAGGGTCACCCCTTTGGGCGCGATCCCCTTCAGGTAGAATATCGAGTAGGCGAAGGGCGGTGTGATATAGGAGATCTGCAGGGTGATTCCGAACATGACGCCGAACCAGAGGGGATCCCATTTCATCATGGCCACAATGGGAACGAAGATCGGCACCACCACCAGCAGAATGCCGATCCAGTCCATGATGAACCCCAGGATGAAAATGATGCAGAGCATGACGACCAGCATCCAATCCGGACCGACGTTCATGCTCAGAAGCCAGCGCTCGATCATGGAGCCCCCGCCCAGTTTGTTGAAGGTGGTCATGAAGAACTTGGCGCCCAGAACGAGCCACATGATGAAGCTGCTGATGCCGAGAGCGCTGTAGCAGCTGTCCCTCAGCATCTTGAAGCTGAACTTCTTGTATCCTAGCGTCAGAGCGAAGGCGCCGAGACTTCCCAGGGCTGCCGCTTCCGTGGGCGCTGCAAAACCGAAGAAGATCCCGCCCAGGACGAAAAAGATCAGGGCCATGGGAGGCACGCCCGCCACCAGCAAGAGCTTTGCGATGTCTTTCTTTGTAAACTCAGCCAGTTCTTCAATGGTTGCCGCAGGAGCCTTGTGTGGCCATAGATAGGCCACGATTACCAGGTAAAGGATGTACGTGGCACCCATAAGGATGCCGGGGAGCATGGCCGCGAAGAACAGCAAAGAGATGGACACCCCGGCCACAGGGCCGTAGACGATCAGCATGAGGCTCGGGGGAATGATGACCCCCAGGCCTCCTCCGGCGCAGATGGCGCCGGCACACAGCCGTTTGTCATAACCGTATTTCAGCATGGACGGAAACGCGATGAGGCCGATGGCGATCACCGATGCGCCCGCGATCCCGGTGCAGGCCGCAAAGAGGATCGCGATGCCCATGGTGGCAATGAGAAGGCCTCCGCGGACACGGCCGAAGAGCAACCGGAACCCCAGATAAAGCTTCGCGGCAATATCCGCCTTTTCAAGGAGCACTCCCATAAAAACGAAGAGAGGGATGGCCAGAAGTTCCCAGCCCGACATGACGCCGAAAACATTGAGCGCCGCCTGGTAGGAGATGATCCCGGAGCCGTAGGCAATGGTGCCGAAAACGATCCCCAGCGAAGCCATGACAAGGGCCACCGGCAGGCCCAGGAACACGGCGCCGATGAGAACGATCATCATGAGCATGGCATAGGTTTCATTTGTACTCATAGCGCACCCCCTTTACCGCCATATAGACGAAGCGGATGAACTGGGCGATCTCCTGAATGAGAAGAAGGAAAAACGCCAGCGGCATGACGAACTTGAAGTGATAGATGGGCGGATGCCAGGGGCTCACAATGCCGATTTCTTTGGAGGCCACGGCCTGCATGAAGTTGTACCACGTGGCGTTCAAAGTCAAGATGGTCATGGGAAAGAGCAGGAAGAGATAGAAGATGATTTCCACGATCCCCTGCGCCCGGATCGGCATCATGTTGTAAAAGGCGTCCACCCTCACGTGCCGGTCATGGAGCATGCAAAAGCCGCCGGCCAGCATGAAGTTCACCGCATAGATCATGTAATTGATATCAAAGGCCCACACCGTGGACGACCCTGAGATGAAGCGCCACAGCATATCCGTGAGCACGCTGATGGTCAGCGCGATAAAGAGCCACATCACCGTCTTCCCCACCCACTCATTGATGGTGTCAACGGTTTTGACGAAGGTATGAATGATCATGGGAATGCCTCCTCCTTCACCGGAACAAGGCAGGCGGACCTGCCCGGCCCGCCCACCCGCCCCGTTTGCATCTTAAAGAAGCGACTTCACAAAAGGCACATACTTGCCATAGTTGTCCGGCGCAAAGAAGGCATCATATTCCTTCATGTACGCATCCAGTTCAGGGACTTCTTTTCTCTTGATGTTGTAGAATTCCAACGCCTTGTCGTTGATGTACTTCCCGACTTCCATGGGAATGATGGCGATCTTCGCCTTGAATTCCTGCTCGGCTCTTTTCATCTGGAGGATGTCGAGGAACAGGCACTCGGCCAAAGACCACTTTTCAGACTCGAAGCACGCCTCTTCGATCAGTTTCTTCAAGTCAGGCGGAACCTTCGCCCATTCTTTCGCATTGATGAAAAACTGCAGGTTGGAGGGCTGCGCATTATAGGGATTGAAATAGATGTACTTGGCCGCTGCCGCGAATCCCAGCGGAATGTCTCCGAAGAAGTTCGCAAACTCGGCGCCGTCGATCACTCCCCTGTCCATGGCCGCCACGACTTCCCCTGCCGGCATTCCGACGACCGATGCCCCCGCATACTTGAAGACGTCGCCCCGGATGCCGACCGATCGGATTTTGAGTTTCTTGAGGTCGTCAACGCTGTTGATGGGTTTGGTGGAATAGAGGAAGGTTTCCGTGGACTGCATGGCGCTCGGCAACACGACCAGGCCGTTAAAGCTCTTGGCGATCGATGCCTCCAGTTGTTTCCAGACCGGGGTCCTGAAGTCCTTAGTCTTTGCCACATCCGGCGTCCCGTGGTAGAAAGCCAGTTTTTCCACCGGTCCCAGCCCAGGAGAAGAGCAATACATGCCGGAAGTCCACACCCGGCTCATGGCGTAGCAGGTGCAGGCGACGCCTGTTGGGATAACCCCTTCCGCCACCGCTTTCCAGACTTCGTAGCCGGGAACGATTTCACTGTCCGAGTATCTTTCGAACTTGACCCGCCCCTTGGTCCAGGCTTCGATGAAATCCAGGGTTCTCATCTGAAGATAATGAAGTCCGCTGCTCCGAGGCCAGCCTGACTGACACTTCCAGACGAACTCCGGTTTCTGTTCCTGCCAGGCCATCGAGGGCGCGACGAAGAAAAAGCCCAGCAGAATCGCCAAGGCAACCGCAAAAATAGCTTTCTTACCCTTCATGTTAACCTCCTTTGGATTTTCGCTCGACCACGATTAAAAGACGCAGAAATACCGTTCTGTTTCCTTAAGAACCCCTCTCACCTCCTCTCCCGATAAGGTCGACTTTTCACGTCTCCGGTAGACCGCGACGGACTGTCACCCCCTGCGTGACACCGGAGTCCACATGGCGTTTCCATCGCCTCTCAAGCACTTCCGATAAATGGCAAAGAAAAATGTGAGGATCGGACCCATGAATGAAGTCTCTGGATCGTCTTTTCATGCCGTTGCAGCGCCGGTGCGACGATCGCAGCCGGCAAAGTTCAGCGCGTTGTTGCGTTAGATGTTGCATGATTCATACCAAGGCAAAAAGCCTTTCTCTCCGGCGAATCCTGTTTCTAATCGTGCATCCTGCTTGAATCAGAAACATCGATTAAATGGGAGTGCGGTGATGAATCGCACCGCAACACCCCTGCCTGGTGGCGTTTTGCACCGCCATCCCTGGGGATACGTAACCCTTCCGTGGAAACCGCTCCCGGGATCAGGTGCCCCTGCGGGTTCTCATAGGAGAATAGGGCGGGACGCGTGGCGGATCCGCGATTTTGCCTTTGGCACAGACCTTGCTGAGGAAGATCAGTGTGGTTCCCGCCACAGAGTGCGGGCGCACGGCATTAAGCAGACCGAATCCGGAGCACGACAAGGAGGAAGCATCATGAACGCGACGGCTCAAACCCATGTGCGACTCCAGACAGGGTTTTATGCGGACTGGTTTCACAAGCACTATGGGATTTCATTGAACAGGAAGTACTACTTTGACCCTGAGACGAGAATCGAGGCCCGAATGGCCATGGACAAGGCTCTTTACGAACGGTTCGGAGACGTGGGTCTCGGGGACCCCAATCCCAAGCCCAAGCCCATCATCACGGCCGGCATGGTCACGCTTCCGGCCATTTTCGGCTGTGAGGTGGTATTTGAGGATGAGGCCCTGCCCTGGGCCATGCCCATGAACCTCTCGGATGACAAGGTGATGAAACTGGAAGTTCCCGACATTCTCAACACCTGGCCCATGACCGAATGGATCAAGCAGATCGACTACCTCAAGAAAAAGTACGGCAAGGTCATCGGCGACATCAACACCACGGGCGTTCAAAACCTGGCGCTCAAGATCCGCGGCGATCAGCTCTATATCGACTACTTCGAGAATCCGGATCTCTGCCATCACCTTCTGAGGATCTGCACCGAATGCGTGAAGCAGCTTTTCGAGTTCAACTACAAGGCGACGGGAACCGGCGCTGTGGACGTGACGCCCATGGCCGCCCCTGAAATCGCCGTGATCCCCAACTGCACCGAGGAGCAGATCTCCAACACCCTCTACGAGACCTTCCTTCTCGATTACGACAACCAGATCGCCGATGCCTTCAAGGACCACGGTTTCGGCATCCACCACTGCGGCTCGGTGAACGAGGTCCTGGAGGGCTACACGAAAGTCCGCCACCTCAAGTTTGTGGAGATCGGTTTCGGCTCCGACGTCAAGCGGTGCCGGCAGATGCTGGGGCCGGACGTGGCCGTGAACGCACGGATCAGCCCGGTGCTCATGAAGAACGGCACCCCTGAGGAGGTGGCAGCGGAAGTGAGAAAACTGATCGACCAGGGAGCGCCGCTGCAAAACTACTCGATCGACACGGTGGGCCTGACCTACGGGACCCCGGACGAAAACGTCAAAATCGCGCGAAAGACTGCCGAGGAATACGGAAAGATAGGGTAACCATGGAAACCACGATCAAAAGCCACACGGAAACAGTGATCATCGGGCCGGACCGCCCCCTCGTTATCATTGGGGAGAGGATCAATCCCACGGGCCGGAAAAAGCTGGCCAAGGCCCTTGAAGAGGGAAACCTGAAATTGGTTCAGGAAGAGGCGATCAAACAGGTGCAGGAGGGCGCCCACATCCTGGATGTGAACGTGGGGGTTTCGGGAATCGACGAACCCAAACTTCTGAAAGAAGCGATTCTGGCGGTGCGGCAGGTCACCGGGGTCCCCCTGTGCATTGACTCCGCCCTTCCCCGGGCCCTGGAAGCCGGGCTCCAAGCCTATGAGGGGAAAGCCCTGGTCAACTCCGTCAACGGGGAGGAAAGAAAGCTCAAGGAAGTCCTGCCCCTGGTGAAGCATTACGGGGCAGCGGTGATCGGTTTGACCA
Organism: Thermodesulfobacteriota bacterium; assembly: GCA_025454125.1. Next base: position 6,275 of record JALOPA010000017.1, on the reverse strand, counting down.
TGGACGACGAGGGCATTCCCAAAGACGCTCAGAAGCGTCTCCAGATCGCCCGCGAGATCGTGGAGGAGGCGCAGAAGATCGGCATCCCGACCGAGGACGTGATCATCGATCCTCTGGCCATGGCGATCAGCACGGACCACACGGCGGCACTGGAAACCCTGAAGGCAATCCGGTTGATCCGTGACGGCCTGGGGGTCAATCAAACCATGGGGGCAAGCAACATTTCTTTCGGCCTCCCCGAACGCCACCCCATCAACGGCGTGTTCCTCGCCATGGCGGCGATCCACGGGATGACCTGCCCCATTCTGGACCCGACCGTTTGGGAAATTCGCAGATCGGTTCTGATCACCGACCTCCTCCTGGCCAAAGACGAGTACTGCATGAATTTTATTTCCGTTTATCGGGACAAATTCCCGAAGGAATAATTCAAATAAGGAGAGAACACCATGGCAGATCTGGAAGCCTTGAAAAAGGCAGTGATTTTCGGAAAAAGAAAAGAGGCGGTGGACATCACCCAGAAAGCCATCGCCGAGGGCGTGGATCCGGAGTCGGTCATCAACGGCACTCTGATCCCTGCCCTGAGCGTGGTGGGTAGCCGGTTCGAGAAAAAGAAGTCCATGCAGGCTTGCGTGGACCTGCTCAAACCCCTCATCAAGAAAGGGAGCGACATGAGTCTGGGCACCGTGGTGATCGGGACTGTTTTCGGCGACCTCCATGATATCGGCAAGAACCTCGTGAAGCTCCTCCTCGAGAGCTCTGGGTTCAAGATCGTGGATCTGGGCGAGAATGTCCCGGCCCAGAAGTTCGTGGACGGCGCCAGAGCCCACAATGCCGTGGTCGTAGGCCTGTCGTCCCTGCTCACCACCGGAGACCCCTACGTGGAAGAGACGGTCAAGGCGCTCAAGTCCAGCGACATCGCGGGCAAGATCAAGATCATCTGCGGCGGCGCCGCGCTCACACCCAAGTTCGTGGAAGAGAAATGCGGGGCGGATGCCTGGGCCAAAGACGCGGCTGACGGCGTGAAGAAAATAAAGCAGCTTCTCGGGATTCCCCATTAGGCCTATCCCTGAGGCAGGCTTTTCTCAATAGAAGGGTTCCGGAGGGCAGCACTCGTAAAGGCTGCCCTCTTTCTTTTTGGCGGGGAACGGTGCCCTGTCGGGAAAATTGAAGATTTTCTTTGATCTGGTATCGTAAAGGGGTTATCTAACATGTTGAGAAAGCTCCTCGCTATGGAAACGGACAAACTATTCTCCAATCAGGCTCTGGCCGAAGTCGTCACAGAGGCCCCGTGCGGGATTCTGCTCGCCGATCTGAAAGGCCACCTGATTTTCATCAACAAAACCGCCGAAAAAATCCTCGGGGTCCCCACGGAGAACCTCCTGGGCCGCAATGCCGCTTCTCAGATGAAGCACCTCCTTCCGGGGAAAACCCTCAAGGCGAAGAACGGCACGGAGGCGAGAGTGACGGTTTTCCGGGCTCCCTTCAGCGCTGACCACGATTTGGGCGGCGAGATGTTCATCCTTTTCGACGGGATGCAGAACCCTCCGCCGGGTAGCGGCCTCTCCGCCGCCCCTGACCTCGAAAAGACGCTCGGGTCGCTCATCGAGAGCTTCTATGACGGCGTCATCCTGATCGAGCTCGACAAGGTCATTCGGGTCAACAGCAGTTTCGGCAGGATCACCGGGCTCAAGGAAGACAGCCTCCTCGGCCAAAAGGTCGACGAACTCGACGGGGAGACCCATGTGTGCCTCCACACGATCCAGGAGACCGTGCACCTGGTTCACCAGATGAGAAAAAGCGTCACCAGCATGGGCAAGCTCAAGCACGGAAACGAGATCTACGTAACGGCCACGCCGGTGGAGTCCAAGGGATCGATCCGCTACATCGTGGTGAACATCCGCGACGTGACCGAGCTGCAGATGCTCAAGGAAGAGGTCTCCCGCCTCATGGCGCTCTACCTTTCAACACCGGAGGATGCCCGCATCTCCCAGATCACGGGCCAGGAAATCGTCACGGGCAGCCGCGTCATGCGCGGCATTCTGGACATGGTGGCCCGGCTGGCCCAGGTGGACTCCCTTATCCTCTTCGAAGGGGAGAGCGGCACCGGCAAAGAGGTCCTCGCCCGCCTGACCCACCGCCTCAGCTCCAGAAGAAAGGGGCCGTTCATCCCGGTCAATTGCGCCGCCATTCCCGAAACCCTGCTGGAGTCGGAGCTCTTCGGTTATGCCAAGGGCGCCTTCACCGGCGCCACGAGCGAGGGCAAACCCGGACTCTTCGAACTGGCCAATGGGGGAGTGCTTTTTCTGGACGAGGTGAGCGAAATCCCGCTCAACGGCCAGGTCAAACTCCTCAAGGTGATCGAGAACCTCGAGGTCATGCGGGTGGGAGGGGTCAAGGCGACCAAGTTGAACGTTCGCATCATCGCCGCCACCAACCGGAGTCTCCCCAAGCTGGTGAAGGAAGGAAAATTCCGGGAAGATCTGTTCTACAGGCTTTACGTCGTGCCGATCAAGATCCCTCCTCTCAGGGAGCGAAGAGAAGACATCTTTCCTCTGGCGTGGCATTTCCTGCGTCATTACAACAACAAGTTCAACCAGTCCAAGAAATTTTCCCGGGAAACCATTCAAATCCTGGAAAGTTACCAGTGGCCGGGAAACGTCAGGGAACTGCAGCACGTGGTGGAACGGATGATCCTGACAAGTGATGGAGAGATTCTCAACCCTCAGCACCTTCCCTCCAGCGTGTATCAGCAGGAGTCCGAGGATCACGCCCTGATCCAGGTCAAGGGGATTGTCGCCCTGGCCCAGGCCAGAGAAATCGTGGAAAAGAAACTCCTTTCCCAAGCGCTTGCCATTCGCGGCACCACGCGAGAGGCGGCGCGTCTGCTCAACGTAGACCACTCGACGGTGGTCCGAAAAGTAAAGAAATACGGGCTGCAGGCCGAGTTCGACGAGCAGGAGGAATCCACGCCGCCGTCCCTGCCTCCTTACAAGGTGCCTCTGGCCTAGGAAAAAGTTTTCCCCTCATCCTTGATTTCACTGTCCAAGGAATTATGTTTTTTCATTTCCCACTAGATCGCTAGGGCCGAAAAACGCTTTTGTCGTGAGAACCGTCTGGTTTCTCAGCCCTTATTCCGTTTTTAATGGTCGCATAATTGTATGGACACCCAGGAGCCCCCTCACCCTTCCCCTCTCCCCCAGATTGAGGGAGAGGGCGGGATGAGGGAGCGCGCTTCGTGGAGAACGCAACATTTTTTTCGTAACTTCTCAAACTAAGGAGGGCAGCTATGCAGAAGAAGTGGAAGTTTCAAAAACGTGCCTTTTTGGCCGTGGCTTTGGCCCTGGTCTTTTGCCTGGTCACTGTCGGTGCAGCCTTCGGTCAAGCCAAAGAGCAACCCAAAGAGCAGCCGAAAGAGCAGGTCAAGACCGTTGGAGACAAGCTCGGTCTGCCCGGCAAACTCGGTGAGGCTGTTTCCAAGAACCCCGTAGGGAAGGGGCCCGGGCTGATCGACCCCGGTGCCCCCAGAGGAGCCTTTGGAATTCCGGGCGGACCGGACATCAGCTGGATCCTGGCCTTGTGCTGGGCGCTTTGGGTGGGCTGGATTTTCTCCACCGTCGGAGCCTTTGGCGGTATCATGGCAGGGGTGGGACACATCACCGTTTACGGTCTCGGTGACTATGCCAAAACCTTCGCGAAAACCAACCCTATGTTGAATAAGACCCTCACCGACAGCATCCGGACCTCTAACCAGTTTCTGGTAGGTCTTTCCGGGCTGATCAGCACCCTCAATTACCTGAGGGCAAAACGCCTGGCGTGGCCCCTGGGTATTGCCCTGGCCCTCGGCTCTATCGCCGGTGCCGTATTCATTCCCATTCTGACCGGCGGCAAAATCAGCTTCCGGCAATACCAGGGCTGGTTCGGCGTGTTTGTATTCGTGGTCGGAGCCGTTCTCCTCTACGAGTTGACCCCGAGAGGGCAGGCAGGAAAGAAGGCGGCCAAACAGGCGGCCCAGGCCTTTGAGAAGGCCGTGAAAGAAAAGAAGGACATCACGGCGCAGGGGATCCAGGTCGGCAAATTCAGCCTGACCAACATGACCTTCACCTTTTTTGGTTCGGAGTTCAGCTTCAACCCCATCTGGGCTTTTGTAGGCGGGCTGGTGATTGCCGCGATTTCCTCCTTCATCGGCGTGGGCGGTGGTTTTCTTTACGTGCCGTACCTGACGTCCCTCGTCGGAGCCCCCATGTACGTCGTGGCCGGCACCTCGGCTATGGCCGTGCTCGTGAGCATGCTGACCAGCATTACCGGCTACATCACGGTTGCAAAGGCAGGTATGGACTGGGGTCTTATCGGGATCCAGCTGGTTGGGGTCTTCATTGGGTCCATGATCGGGCCGAGAACCCAGAAGTACATCCCGGACAAGTGGCTGAAGATCCTCTTCATCATACTGGCCGTTTATGTCGGGCTTGGCTATTTCAGCCAGGGATTCTTCGGGCAGAAATGGGTACCGATGTAAGCCGTTAGAACGCTTTCGATGATATCCCCATCCCTCACCCTCCCCCGTCAAGGGGGAGGGGTTCATAGCGTTATATGACGGGGGCATGGGTTCTATAGCTAATTGAGGCAGGTGTGCCGTGCAGTCCCTTGATCCCATACTCATCACCTTCTACCGTCTGACAGGTCATCCCTTGATGGATTATTACCTGGGCACCTTCCTGCTGGCGTTGCTCACTGTCGTGGTGGGGGAGATCACGATCTCGATTGTTTTTCGAATCAACAAGACGCATCTGGACAAGCTCAATGCCCGCGTCGAAACGATGAAGCATTTGTCCGAGGAGGCCCTCAAATTGGGAGACGAGAAGGCTTACAGGGCCGTCAATAAAGAGGGGAACGACGCCTTCGGCCACCTCTTCTTCAACAAGTTCGGCCTTTCTGCAGCCTCTCTGTGGCCGATCTTCTTCGCGCTGGCCTGGATGCAGGAACGATTTGCGGAGATCGGTCTTCCCCTCCCCTGGGTTGGATGGGAAATCAATTATGTGCTTTTCTTTCTACTGTGTTACATCCCGGCCAGGATTTTCTTCGGCCGGGTGAAGCGCCATCTCCCCTATTTCAAAAGCGTTCATCAGGCGCTCAGGGCCTATGACCCAAAGAGGGTCGTCTAGCAGGTTGCCCTTCTTTTCCTGATTTTTGCCCCTTCCCTTCTTGAAAAGTCTGTATTAGAATCCCACCGAAAATGACAGAGCGAACGGGCCTCTGCTGCGAAGAACCAGGGCCGCCACCGGCCCCGTTGGAGGAGTGGAATGAGCATTTACTACCTGTATCAGGACAAGAAGAAATGCATCGGATGCAACAGCTGCAAGGTCGCCTGCAAAACGAATAAGAACCTCACGGCCGACCCTAAACCCACAGACATCATCCCTGTGGGCCCCAAACTGGTGGAGGGCCGACCTCGCACCGCCTATGTGTTCATGCCCTGCTTTCACTGCGAGAACCCCTGGTGTGTCGTTGCCTGCCCCACCGGAGCCATGCAAAAGCGGGCCAAGGACGGCATCGTCTTTGTCAACCCTGCCTTGTGCGTGGGCTGCAAGAGCTGCATGTCCGCCTGCCCCTGGGGCGCGCCTCAGTGGAATGCCGAAACGGGCAAAGTGGTCAAATGCGACTACTGCATGGAGCGTGTGGACGCCGGCCTCAAACCCGCCTGCGCCACGATCTGCACGGCCCATTGCCTTCGTTTCGACAAGGCCGCAGAGATGCCGGATGTGCGGAGAGAGCGGTACGCAAAGGCGGTTGCCGAACTGTAACCGAGTCCGCCTCACGCTCCCTGCCTCTTATCCCGGGTTCAACCCGTCTCAGGCTGAACTCACACGCTTGCACGAGGAAGCTCGTCTCATGGTTGACCCACAAGGACCGAACACCAGGTGTTTCATTTCCGAGGCCATCGAAACCCTCTATCCCCGCCTGGAGCAATACCAGGGGGTTGAGCGCGGCGCCGCCGCTCGCCTCATCCGGTTGCTCACGGAAATTCGTGAAGGCAAAGGCACACGGGATCACCTGCAGGCGCTTCAGAGTGTGGCCGGGACCCTGCACGGAGAAGCAGGGCAACAGGTCGGGGAGCCGATCCTCTCCCTGCTCAGGGAAAAGCAGGAGGCCTTTTCCCGTCACCTCGAGGAAAAGAAGTGCGCCGCAGGCACCTGCTTTCAGCACCTGCCTGCGCCCTGCCAGAACGCCTGCCCGGCCCACATCGACATCCCCACGTTCCTGGCCCTCATCGGTCACGG
>JALOPA010000578.1 GCA_025454125.1 Thermodesulfobacteriota bacterium | reverse complement strand
TTGTGTTTCGGGAATTGGAGGGGGATTTTCTGGTGGGCGCTCTTTCCGCGCACTTGAGCGCGAATTCGAAAATAGGATTCTTGGGCGGAGCGGATATCCCGGTGATTCGCAGGATCCATGACGGGTGGAAACAGGGGGCTCTTCATGTGAAGCCCGATGTTCTCATGCTTTCAGAATATACCGGCGGCAAGGATGATGTCGGCGGCTTCAACAGGCCGGATCTGGGGCAAAAGATGGCGGAGAAGCTCTATCAGGCCGGAGCCGACGTCCTCTACGTCGCTGCCGGGGGGACAAACGTGGGAGCCATTCAAGCCGCCAAAGAGGGTGGAAAAATGATTATCACCACAAGCTCGGATCAGCGCTGGATGGCCCCTGACGTTATTGTCACCTGCCGGCGGAAGAACGTGGGCGTTGCGGTTTTGAAATTGATCGAGGACCTTAAGAAAGGAACATTGAAGGCAGGGGTTACGGTGCTTGATCTCAAGGCCGGAGGGGTGGACCTGGTCTCTTTGGAGCACGAGCGAATCCCGCCCGAGATTCAAGGGAAACTAATGGAACTTCGCCTTCGATTGCTGGAAGGAAAGATCAATGTCAAGGAGTATCCGGCGGAATGAAGGTGGTTCAAGAAGCGTTTCGGCGGTATTGGGACAAGAGTGTCGTTCATCGGGTGATCGCGCTGGTCACGGTCATTTCTCTCCTTTCTCTGATTGCACAAGGGGTGTTGACGGCACGAGTCGGCCGCAACACGGTCAATCACTTGATCATCTCCCATAATGAATTCCTGGCGGAACAGATCAGCCGTGAAATCGCCCTATTTTTTCAAAGGCTCATCGAGATCATGAGGCTCCAGGAAGCGCATCTTTTTGAAAGCGACGCGAATCATCAGGCCCACGCCCTTGTTCAATTGCGCAAGCAATTCGCCTATACGTTCGGAGAGATGTATTTGCTCGATGATGAAGGAAAGGTATGTCTAAGCCTCACCGGCACCCTTGAACAAGCGATCACTCAGGGAGTCCGCCGCCATGAACCGGCTGCATCAATGCCGTTGGATCCGAGCGTGCAGCGGGCATTAAGAAGCAAGACCATCACGATCTCTGCTGTCCAATTCGATTCCGATCTGAGACCCTCCCCTTCTCTCTTTATCACCCTTCCTTCCGTCATGCCTGACGGGAATATTCAAGGGACTTTCGTGGCGGAGATCGATCTGCGGACGTTATGGACAAGACTGGAAGGTTTTCACCAGTTCAGGGGCAAGGTGAGCCTGGTGGACGAGAAGGGGACGATTTTGGCCTCCACAGACGCTCGGCAGATCGGGAACGTGAGGACAATAACGGCGAGTCCGGATGCGAAAGGGGATGATCCAAATCGGCCCGATTCGGCAGAGCGTAGAGCCCTCTCTTCCTATTCAGACGTGGGTCGATTCGTGGATTGGACCGTTGTAGTGGAGCAGGATCTAGAGACCTCTTTCGCTCTTTCCAAGTTTATTGTCACCACGACCGCAGGGGTTACGCTGCTGAGCGTGTTTGCGGTTTTCGGCCTTCTCTCGTGGATTATCCGGAAATCCCTTTCCCCCGTTAAACTTCTGAGCCGTGCCGCCTTGCAGTCTGCGCAACAGAGAGAGATTTGCCACGAAATCCAGCTCAGTTCGAAGCACTCCCCCCGTCTCTCCAAGGACGTCGAATCGCTGGTCAACTCGTTCAACGAGATGGTCCGGGGCCTGAAAGCAGCTCAGGATGAGCTGAGGTTTCTGAATCAGCGGCTTTGGGAAGACCTGGAGGGGCGAAAGGATGCGGAGAAGGCGTTACAGGAAAGCGAACAGCGGTATCGCCAACTATTCGAAGTCGCATCCGTGGGAATTGCAGGTCATTCAAGAGGGCGAATTGTTTTTGCCAATCCCGCCGGGGTGAAGTTACTGGGCGCAGAGTCCGAGAGTCAATTGGCGGGCAAAGCGATTACGGAAATCATTCATCCGGAGGGCTTGGCGGTCTCCCAATCCCGGATTCAGAGAATGCTCGCCGGCGAACCAGGGCTTTATCCTGCTGAAGATGTCTACGTGAAGCTGGATGGGACTCGCATAAATGTTGAAGTCATGGCAACGCCACTTACCTACAAAGGCGAACCCGCGGTTCAGGTCATTGTCACCGACATCACGGAGCGAAAAAAAGCGGAACAGCAGATGAGTTGCATTCAGGAGCAGCTCCGCCAGTCCCAGAAGATGGAAGCCGTCGGCCGCTTGGCCGGTGGCGTGGCCCATGATTTCAACAATATCCTCACGGCGATCATCGGTAATGCGGAAATGGCGCTGGCCGAGTTGGGCAAGGACTCCCCCCTGGTTGAATATGTCCACGAGATCAAAGAGTCCGGGAAAAGAGCCGCCGGTTTAACCCGGCAGCTTCTGGCCTTCAGTCGCAAGCAGGTCCTACAACCTGAACGGGTGAACCTCAACAAGGTGGTGACGGAGATGGACAAAATGCTGAGGCGCCTCATCGGGGAGCCGATCGAGCTGGAGACCTTGTTGGCCTTTGATCTCGGGTTTGCGGAGGCTGACATCGGAGAGCTGGAACAGGTGATCCTGAACCTGGCGGTCAACGCCAGGGATGCTATGCCCGGGGGAGGAACCCTGACTCTGGAGACCGCCAATGTGGTTCTGGGCGAAGAATATGCAAACGCTCACGTCGCGGTGGCGCCGGGCTCCTACGTAATGCTGTGCGTGAGCGACACCGGGGTGGGCATGTCGAAAGAGGTTCAGGAAAGACTCTTTGAACCCTTTTTCACCACCAAGGAAAAGGGCAAGGGGACGGGGCTTGGGCTTGCCACGGTCTATGGCATTGTCAAGCAGAGCAGGGGGAACATCTGGGTGTACAGCGAGGAGGGGAAGGGCAGCGCCTTCAAGATTTATCTGCCCAGGGTGGGGGTGGCAGAAGAAGGCCAAAAGGGGAAGCAACTTCAAGGTGCTGCGAAGGGAGGGACGGAAACGATTCTTATCGTTGAAGATGAAGAGAGGGTCCTGCGCCTCACTAGGAAAGTCCTTGCGACTTACGGTTACAACGTTCTATCGGCCATGAACGGCCGGGAGGCTTTGGAGGTATCAAGGGCG
>JALOPA010000577.1 GCA_025454125.1 Thermodesulfobacteriota bacterium | reverse complement strand
CCCCGAGGTCGTCACTCCCGCGAAGGCGGGAGTCCAGAGCACTAAGGAAAGACTGGATTCCCGCCTTCGCGGGAATGACACAACAAGGGCCTTTTGACTCTCAAAGGGTGCAAGTTTCATACAAGAATACAGAATAGTGAAGACTGTTCACCGATCACCGTTTACTGCTGATTCCTGCCTTGGGCCTTCTCTCACGCCTTTTTTGCCAGATCTTTGATCTTTCCATACAAGCCAAGAAACTTGTCCCGCCACTCCGGCCGCGCATCGACAAGGAGTTTCCCCCGCGAGTAGGACTCAGCGATCTTCCGGTCAAAGGGAATCTCCATGAGAATGGGGATGCTTTCTGCTTCGGCATATTCCCGCAGACCATCGTCTCCCATGTCGGACCGGTTGATCACGAGCCCGAAAGGGATGGAGAGAACCCGGACCGCGCCAACGGCCAGCTTCACGTCGTGAAGACCGAAGGGCGTCGGCTCGGTCACAAGGAGCACGAAATCCGCCCCCTTCATGGCGGCAATGACCGGGCACGACGTGCCGGGAGGAGCGTCGACGATCGTGATCTTGTCCGGCTGAGAAAAGGATTGCACCTTTCGGATCAGAGGGGGAGCCATGGCCTCTCCAACCCTCAGACGGCCGTGGATGAACTCCAGGCCGTTTCGACGGCCGAACTCGATCTCCCCCAGCACTCTTTGGCCTTCCCGGATGGCATGCTCCGGACAGACCTCCATGCATCCCCCGCAGCTGTGGCAAAGCTCCTGGAAAGGAAGGACCGTCTTCCCGATCACGACAATGGCTTTGAACTGGCAGATCTCTCCGCACTTGCCGCAGAGGTTGCACTTTGTTTCATCCACTTCCGGCACGCCGGTGGAGACGGTTTCCTTCTTTTCAAAAACAGGGTGGATGAAAAGATGGGCGTTGGGCTCCTCCACGTCGCAGTCCAAGAGCTGCACGCCTCCCCCAAGAGACACAGCCAAATTGGTGGCCACCGTGGTCTTCCCGGTTCCGCCTTTTCCGCTGGCAATGCTGATGATCATGAGGGTTTGCTCACGGCTTCTTGCTCTCCTTGAGCATGTAGCGGTGAAGCGCCTCCTGGAGGGTTTCCGCTGCGAGAAAAGCACAGTGCTCCTCGCTCTTGGGAAATTCGCCCAGAAACTCAAGGATGGACTGGGCCGTTATTTCCGTGATCTCATCAGGGCTCTTGCCTCGGGCCATGTGAGCCGCAAGAGCGGCACACACCTTGCTGGAGATACAGCCGTTGGTGAGGTAGGCGGCTTCCTTGACCCGCTCACCGTTGAATTTGAGGAAGATCTCAATCGTCTCCCCGCACTTGCCTGTTAAACACGCATGACCGTCCGGCTCCCCAGCCCCTTTCCACTGAAGCGAATGAAGCCACTCAAGAACCGTCAACTGACCGGGCGTCAACTCCCCCGGTCCCGCACCCTGCGTGCTGGACTTTTCATCCGAACCACGAACGACATCACCCATGAATCCAATTCCTCTCCCTATGCAATACGCTTTCTAGTGGTCACAGACATTGGCTCCCGTCACCAGCTTGTCTGAGAGGTACTGGCGAACGAGGGACTCGGGTGTGTCCATGGGAGCTCCCGTAATCACCTTGATCCCGTTCTCGACAAAGAGCTGCTGGGCCCTGCTGCCCATGCCCCCGGCAATGATGATGTGGGCGCCCATTTCATGAAGCCACTTCGGCAAGACTCCAGGCTCATGGGGAGGGGGGGTGTGCATGGTCTTGGTTTTGATTTTTCCCTCTTCCGTTTCAATGAGCGCGAACTGATCGCAGTGGCCGAAGTGGGAGCAGAGTTTTCCTTCTGCGGTGGGCACGGCAAACATCACACTCTCCACCGCTGCTGCCCCTATTTTCCCCTCCGTTTCATCCTTTTTCATCGGACGAGCCTCCTTTGCCGTCTTCTGCACAATGGTTTGAACGACTTTCTCGAATTCCATGCTAAAAGGGTAGGCTTTTTCCAAGAGTTCATCAAGCCTGCCCAGGTCCCCTCTGCGAACAACCTCCGGTTCGATCGGGAGGCTTCCGAGGAGCGTCAGGTTTTCTCTTTCCGCTGTGATCTGTCCTCCCCTGGTCTTGAAAAGATCGATCTGTTTCCCGCAGTGGGGGCACGCGAGACCGCTCATGTTCTCCAGGAGACCCAGGATCTCCATGTTCACCATCCGGCAGAAGTTGATGGACTTCCTGACGTCTGCGAGAGAGATCTCCTGAGGCGTGGTCACTATGACCGCTTTGGCGTCCGGGATGGTCTGGGCGACCGTCAACGGTTCGTCTCCGGTCCCAGGAGGGGAGTCAATGATCAAATAGTCGAGGTCCGACCAGTCGATGTCGGATATGAACTGTCGGATCACGCCGATCTTGATGGGGCCCCTCCAGATGGTGGCCAGGTCCTTGTTCTCACCCATGAGGGATTCGATGGAAATCACCTCGAGGTTGCTGAGAAACTGGACAGGAACAGCCTTGCCTTGGCGCCCCGAGGGTTGGAGGCCTCCTTTGAGGCCGAGGAGTCTCGGAATGCTGGGACCATGGAGATCCACATCCATGAGCCCGACTTTATAGCCCTTGGTCGCCAGAGAGACGGCGAGATAGGCGGCAACGCTGCTCTTTCCCACTCCCCCTTTTCCACTCATAACCAGGATTTTGTTCTTGATGTGAGCGAGACGCTCTTTGATCTCCTGATCCTGCATGGAGTGTTTATCCTCTTGTTTTTTGTGCATTGGAAATTGATCGACTTGTGCCATACGGTTCTAATCCTCCCCTTATGAATCTCTGTTGCTTTTTGTTTTTTCGTCAGACGCTTTCTTCGATCGCGTTGGCGTCTGCGCTTCGTGCAATTCAACCAGGTTCGAACCTGGCATCAGATATTTCGAATGGGCCAATGTCCCATCCAGGTAAGCGTTCAGCACCGCTTCCGGCTGCCCCGAAATGCCCTGGATGAGATTGATTCCCGAGGCTTTCAAGAGTTCGGAGAAGTGGCGGGTCACGGCACCGCAGATCAGGGTGTCGACGCAAAGATCCTGGATTCTCAGGCACCGCCGGGACAAGTCCCGCTCATCCAGATAGATCTCGAAACGCGA
>JALOPA010000576.1 GCA_025454125.1 Thermodesulfobacteriota bacterium | reverse complement strand
CTTCAGGAGTGCCGCTGAGAGGAGTAAGACGCCGGGAAGGACAGCGTTCTTGAAAGGAGCGGCGTCCGGACGCAGAAGATTTCGAGTCCCCTCGAGACAGAGAGGTCAGCATTAGGTTTCGTCCCAGTAAACGAGCGATGGCTATAGGCTTGGTGGCCGTGATCCTGAGAAGCGGGCTTTTTTTTCATGTCCTTCACCAGCCGGAGGTCGTTCTCCAGCCGGATTCTCGGATGTATGTGTCTCTCAGTCAAGGGCTCCTGGAAAATGGAACGCTCTCTTATCCTGGAGCGCTCCAAGCCCCTTCGGCGGACCGCACCCCCGGATATCCGGCCTTCCTGGCTGCGATCTTTTGGAGCGCCGGGGCAAGTCTGCTGACGGTCATCTTCATCCAGATCCTCATCGATTCGGTGAGCTGCGGACTGGTCTTCACGCTAGGAGAGAGGCTGTGGCAGGGGAGCGGGTTTTTGAGCGGGATTCTGGCCGCCGTCAACCTGGGAATGATCACCTATTCCCATTTCATCCTCAACGACAGCCTCTTTCTTTTCTTTTTCCTGCTGTTCCTTCTCGGCTTTCTGAAATGCATTCGACAGCCGAGCTGGACGCTGAGTGCCCTGCTGGGCGTGGTGCTGGGTGCAGCGACCATGATCCGTCCGGTGACGATGTACCTTCCCCTGATTGTGATGCCATTCCTTTTGGCCGCTTCAATGATTCAGCAGCGGAGGCGATTCCTGCCCGCGGCAGGGAAGGCTCTCGTGGTGGGAATCGTTTTTGCCTTTTGCTTGGCGCCCTGGATGGCGCGGAATTACGCGCACTACGGGCGATGGAGTCTCTCGTCCCAGTCCGGGGAGCATTTGCTCCAATACATTGTCCCTTTCACCTGGCAATATTCCAAAGGGATACCGTTCATCGAGGGCATGAAGCAAACGAGCGATGCATTCAAAGAAAAAGCGGCCCAAGCGAACCTCGATCTAAAGAAAGCCAGCCCCTTCGAGGTGAGCGACTTCCAAGTCAGCGTGGCCCTGGACTGTCTTAAGGAAGAGCCGAAGGCGGCGCTCGCAAAAGCCTGGTTTTTCGGGATGGTGAAGAATCTTTTCGCTCCCTCCATCATTGATTTCTCGTACCTCCTCAAGATCGAGCGGCCTCATTTTTTCTATACCGAAGGGGCGACGACCATGGAGAGAGCCTGGAACTTCCTGAGAGGCATGAAGGGATGGTTCGGATGGGCGGTCATCGGAAGCATGGTCTTGCTCGGCGCGTCTCGTGTCGTCCAGGTCTGGGGCTTGATCCATCTGTTTAGAAGGAAGCCCTGGGAGAGCCTCTTTCTGGTCGTCATCATCGGATACTTTCTCATGGTGTCAGGGCCCGTAGGATATGCCAAGTACCGATTGCCCTTCGAGCCGATCCTTATCGTATTCCTGGCCGTGGGGCTGAAGGATCTCTATGAGAGATGGATCAAAAGCGCGGGACGATAGATGTGGGAGATCTAGGCTGGCAGATAAGTCCTGCGAAGCAGGACGATGTCTAGAATTTCGAACGCAGTGAAGAAATTGTAGGGAGCGAAGCGTCATGAAGAAAGCGTTGATCACAGGTGTGACGGGACAGGACGGGGCTTATCTGGCCGAGTTCTTGCTGGGCAAGGGGTACGAGGTGCACGGAATCAAGCGCAGATCCTCTTCCCTGAACACCGGCCGGGTGGATCATCTCTACCAGGATCCCCATGAGCAAAACGTGCGCTTCTTCATGCACTACGGCGATCTCACGGACGCCACGAACCTCATCCGCATTGTCCAGGAGGTACAGCCCGACGAAATCTACAACCTGGCTGCGCAAAGCCACGTCATGGTCTCCTTTGAAACGGCTGAGTACACGGCGAATGCGGACGCCTTAGGGACCCTTCGGCTGCTTGAAGCCATAAGGATTCTGGACATGACGGAGCACGTCCGCTTCTACCAGGCTTCCACGAGCGAGCTCTTCGGCAAAGTGCAGACGGTCCCTCAAAACGAGAAAACCCCCTTTTACCCCAGGAGCCCTTACGGGGTCGCCAAGCTCTACGGATACTGGATTTGTGTGAACTACCGGGAAGCGTACAACATGTTCGCCTGCAATGGCATCCTCTTCAACCACGAGTCCCCCATTCGAGGGGAGACCTTTGTGAGCCGCAAGATCACGAGGGCTGTGGCCCGGACCAAACTGGGCCTGCAGAGCAAACTTTACCTCGGCAACCTGGACGCCAAAAGAGACTGGGGGCATGCCAAGGATTTTGTGAGGGCCATGTGGCTCATGCTTCAGCAGAAGAAGCCGGATGACTATGTGGTGGCAACCGGAGAATCTCACTCGGTCAGGGAATTCGTGGAACTGGCTTTCAGAGGGATTGGGGTGGAGATCCAGTGGAAGGGAAAGGGTGTTAAAGAGAAAGGAATTGTTTCAAAAGTGAGAGGTCAGAGGTCGGAGGTCGGAGGCCAAGAGAAGAAAGCAATCCGGGGAGCGGCGAAGCCGCGTCGTCTGAAATCTGATGCCTTTGCATCAGATTTCAGTGAGCGAGCCCTGCGAGCAGGGGATGCGGTGGTTGAAGTCGATCCGAGGTATTTCAGACCTACGGAGGTGGACGAGTTGCTGGGCGACGCTTCGAAGGCCAGAAGAGTGTTGAAGTGGGAGCCCAGGATCTCTTTCGAAGAAATGGTCTCTTCCATGGTGAAGGCGGATATTGAAGAGGCTTCAAGGGATCAGCTCTGCAGAGACAGCGGATATCGAGTGCTCAACTACAGTAACGAGTAGCAAGAAACTAGTAACGAGAAACGAGTGACAAGTGACAAGAGAGGACCAGGAAGGAAGAAAGAGAGGCGACAAATGAAAGCCCATCACAAGCTTAAGGTCTGGCAAAGAGCTATTGAGGAAGCAAGGCTGAATTCAGGAAATTTCTGGCCATAGCGCAAGGATCCATAGCAGAACTGGAAACGCAAATTCTGATTAGCCATAAACTCGGATTTTGCACCGAACACGAATCGCTCCTCTCTGAACTAGATGAGATATCCAGGATGATCGTAGGTCTGCGCAAAAATCTTTGATCCCATTGGCCTTCACTCGTCACTCGTCACTTGTCACTGAGGAATTGTTCATGAACAAGAACTCCCGCATTTTCGTCGCCGGACATAAAGGACTCGTTGGATCAGCCATAACGAGAAGGCTGCAATCGGAAGGATATTCCAACCTTATTCACAGGTCGCACAACGATCTCGATCTGATGCGGCAGGCTGAGGTAGAGGCTTTCTTCAAGGCGGAAAAGCCGGAATACGTTTTTCTCGCAGCAGCGAAGGTGGGCGGCATTCTGTCCAACAACACCTATCCGGCGGAGTTCATCTACGAGAATCTTCTGGTCCAAAGCAACGTCATCCACTCGGCCTATACTTCGGGCGTGAAGAAACTGCTTTTTCTCGGGAGCTCCTGCATCTACCCGAGAGACTGCCCACAGCCCATGAAAGAGGAGTACCTGCTTTCCGGTAAACTCGAACCGACCAATGAGCCGTATGCGATTGCCAAGATTGCCGGCATCAAGATGTGTCAATCCTACAACCGGCAGTATGGGACTCGCTTTATTTCAGTGATGCCCACCAACCTCTACGGTCCCGGCGACAACTTTGACCTCGAAACGAGTCATGTTCTCCCGGCGCTGATTAGAAAATTCCATGAAGCAAAGGAAGCCAGTGACAAGTCACAAGTGACAAGTGACGAGAAAGGCGTGACC
>JALOPA010000575.1 GCA_025454125.1 Thermodesulfobacteriota bacterium | reverse complement strand
TCAGTACACCGGCATGCGCAGGATGATCTTCTTTTGCATGATCCTCGTGCCGGTCATCCCGTTCATCATCGTTCTCGGCATCGGGTACTACCACTTCACGACCTCTCTCGAAACGAGCACCTTGGCCACGATGACCCGCATCGTGGAGGATCACCGTCAGATGATTGACGGTTTCCTGAGGGAAAGGCGGGGAGACCTCGAGTTCATTCTTCGCACCAACAGCTACCGGGACCTCACGGAGCCTGAAAAGTTTCTGACCGTGTTCACGGAACTTCAGCGCAATTCCAATGCCTTTGTGGACCTCGGGGTCTTTGACCAGGAGGGCATTCACGTCATGTATCAGGGACCCTACCGTCTCGTGGGCATCGACTACGGGAAGGAGGAGTGGTTCCGCCACGCGCTCGAAGAGGGACATTACATCAGCGACATCTTTCTGGGTTTCCGAAGGATCCCGCACTTCATCATTGCCGTCAAACGAGAGGAATCCGGCAAGAGCTGGGTCATCCGGGCCACCATTGACACCCATCTCTTCAACCAGCTGGTGGAAAGGGTGCGCATCGGGAGGACAGGCGAAGCCTACATCTTGAACAGTCAGGGGATCTTCCAGACCGCACGCCGCTCGGGCGGGAGCCTGCTGGCCAAGGACCCGGACGAGATCCACGAAACGAAAATTCACCCCGGAGTCCGAACGTCCATCCGAAAGGACGCCCGGGGCGACGAGTGCCTCTTCGCCACCACCTGGTTGCAGGAAAAGGAGTGGATGCTGGTCGTACGGCAGGAGACGGCGGACGCTTTCAAGTCCCTCCGCTCGGCCACCTTCATGATCCTGGCCATCATGATCCTCGGAGGGATCATGATCACCCTTCTGGCCTATGCCCTCACCCATCAGATTATTCGGCGCATGCAGCGGATCGACTTGGAAAAGCAGCAGCTCGGCAAGCAACTCGTCCGCGCCACCCGTCTTGCGGAACTCGGTCAGATGGCTGCCGGCTTCGCCCACGAGATCAACAACCCCCTCCAGATCATGAAATCGGACCGGGCCCTGATCGAGATGATCGTCTCCGACCTCAGGAAAAGAGGGGAGCTCAAGGAAGGTCCGGACGTCAATGATCTGGAAGAGACGCTGGCCCAATTCAAGGTGCAGATCGAGCGCTGCGCCAAGATTACCCAGGCGATTTTGGAGTTCGGGAGAAAGAACGAGCCTGTGGAGGAAGAGGTGGACATCGGCGTGTTTGTTTCCCATGTCACCTCCATGATCAGCGACAAAGCGGCCGTCCAGGGAATCCAGCTGAAGAAGGAGGTCTCCCCCCAGACGCCCCTGGTTCATTCCGATCCTTCCAAGCTTCAGCAAGTCCTGCTGAATCTCTTGAACAACGCCATGGACGCCATTACGGAGAGGCATGGCTGCGAGGGAGGAGAGCTCACCGTCGAGGTGGGCCCTGACAAGGACCAAAGGGTCCGGATTGCCGTGAAAGACAATGGTGCGGGGATCAGCGCCGAGAACCTCAAAAAGATTTTTGCGCCCTTCTACACCACCAAGCCGCCGGGAAAAGGGACGGGGCTGGGGTTGTACGTGTGCTACGGGATCATTGAAGGCATGGGCGGGACCATGGAGGTGGAGAGTCAGAGGGGCGTGGGCACCTCCTTTGTCGTGCATTTGCCGGCAAGCCGGACCGGGCAGGCTGAGTGTGAGCCAAAAGACTCCACCACCGCTGGCGGTGGACATTGAACATTGATGGACTCGTAAAAAGTCGCAAAACCGTCTTTTGCGTCATTCCGGCGAATCCGCCTGAGGCGGATGAAAGCCGGAATCCAGGTTCTTCGAGCACTTACAGAATATCTGGGCCCCGGTTCTTGTCCGCCCTCCGGAGGCGGGTAAACCTCTGGCGGGTTCGCCGGGGTGACGACTTCTTACGAAGGCGTCAACATTGGGCATTGATAAATGATCACGAGGCACACCTATGGATAAGATGAGAATCATGCTGGTGGATGACGAAGCAGGTTTCCTCTCTACGACCAAGAAGCTGCTCGAACGAAAAGGCATAAACGTGATCACGGCGGCCGGCGGCCAAGAGGCCCTGGAGAAGCTGGTCGGAGAAAGCGTGCACGTGGTGATCCTGGACGTGAAGATGCCCGGGATGGACGGAGTCGCCGTCCTGAAGGCCATCAAGAGCCGCTACCCTCTGGTGCAGGTGGTGATGCTCACGGGGCACGGCACCGTGGAATCCGCCTTGGAGGGGCTTCGGTCCGGCGCCACGGATTACCTGATGAAACCCATGGACATCGACGAACTCATCGCCAAGGCCGATGAGGCGTTCGTGCGGTGGCAGATCATGGAAGAAAAGATCCGCATGGCCGAAGGGAAAGCGCCGGACAAAAAGCCGAAATAGATATGTCTAGATCCGTGCCACAAACAAATGGTGGCACGGACAAATGCAATTTGTCCGTGAGCAAAGAGAGAAGAAGCCTGCATTAACACGGACAAGCAAAGCTTGTCCGTGCCACCGAAGCGATTCAATCGGTATGGGGCTCGGGTTGCTTTTCCCAGAACGCGAAATCCCCTGCGAGGAACGCCTCTTTGACCCGGCCGACCATCTCCTCGGACGCCATGGCGGCGTCCATCTGACGGAAGAACTGAAGCAGCCTCCCCACCATCTCCAACTGAGTGGCGGTCTCCTGTTGACTTCTCTTGCTCAGCCGAGCGGTCAGGGCGTCCCCTCTCACGTTTGTCGAAAAACCATAGTGTTCAAGGATCCCGGAAATGGCCCTGGCCCGGCGATGCCGCCGGGTGTAGTCCGCGGCCCCTCCCCTGAAAAGGATGCTGATGTAGTTCTTGTTGACCGCTTCCCCGCAATAGGTGTCCACGACCCCGAAGTGATAGCCGACCCGCGCCGTGTAGTTGAGGTACTCGTCCGAAACCAGCGCGTAACAGGGGTCGCGAAAGGTGCGCTCCTCTTCCGGGTTGTTGGCGGCGTGCCTGGCCATGATGGACATGAACCCGCGCAGGTCCATGGGCCGGGGGCCGAAACTGGGAATCCGTTTGTCCAGCATGCCGGCCAGGAGGGCCTTGAGCGGGGCGCTGACCACATGGGCCGGTTTCAGGCGTTTCGTCCCT
>JALOPA010000016.1 GCA_025454125.1 Thermodesulfobacteriota bacterium | reverse complement strand
GACGGCGACTTCGATCTTTCCCTCATCCGGGGTGTTCTCAACCGCGTTTCGGACGAGGCCGTCCACGACCTTGTGCAAGACCTCCGGAGGAACGAGAATGGATGGAGCGGGTTCGATCTGGGTAAAGACCCGCACCTCCCGGTGAGAAAAGAGGGGCCTCAAGGCCTCCAGTCTCCCCTGCACTTCACGATCGAGATCGAGCACCTTGGATTGCTCCTCCTTGGGGCCGAAAATCCGGTCCAGGTGATCCTTGATTCGTTTGAAGAGGGGCTCCCGTCCGGTCTCTTCCGCTACGAGGCTCGACAGTTCTTCCACACACTGATCCAGGAGCAGAGTCAAGAGACCGTAAGTTCTCTGCTGCCTTTCCTCCATAATGTCGTCCACCTCGTACTGGATCTCCAGAATGCGATCGAGATTGCGCTTGATCCTTTCCAGGGTGGGTTTCCAAGTGTCCTCGGGAAGCGCGGCCAGTCGTTTGGCCAGCAAATTCAGGGAACTGGAGAGAATGGCTACAGGCGTCTTGAGTTCGTGGGAGAGATGGTTGATCGCCTTGTCCTTGGCGCGGTTGAGGCTCGTCACTTCCTGATAAGCCTTTCTCAACTCTTCAGACACCCTGGCGTTTTCGATCGAGAGGGCCACGGTCCCCGCGATGGTGTTCAGGGATTACAGGTCCGCGGCTTCGAAGGCTCCCGTCTTCTTGTTGATGGCGCACAGAACCCCGGTGATGCGGTCACGGGTTCTGAGGGGAACCAGAGCGAGCGTCTTGGTCGTGTACCCCAGCCTCTTGTCTCTTTCCTCGTGGATGTGGCGATCCACGGAGGTGTCGGAGACAATCATGGGCTCAGCGGTTTTGACGACCTTCCCGGCAATGAGCTGGTCAACGGGAAAGCGGATCTCCTTGATTCTCTTCTCCGTCTCCGTGGCGTCGTAGGCGGCGCCGAGAACGAGGAACTCCTGTTTTTTTTCGTCCAAAAGCAAAACCACGGAACCTTCTGAATCCACGAGACGCTTCACTTCTTCATTGACATAATCGATAAGGTCCTCCAGCGCGGGGTGGCGGGGGAGGGCCAGGCTGATTCTGAGAAGCGCCTCGTTGTTGCGCAGGGCTTTCTTGAGGTCTTCGGAGAACCGGGCGTTTTCAATGGAGAGGGCCACGGTGCCTGCCACCATGTTGAGCAGCTCGATGTCGGTCTCATCGAAGGATCCCACCTTTTTGTTGATGGCGCACAGGGCGCCGATGATCCGGTCGCTGCTCTTGAGGGGCACCTGGGCCAGGTTCCGGGTTCGGTATCCCAGGCGTTTGTCCCTTTCTTCATGGAGTTCCCGGTCGAGCGATGTATCGGAAACGATAACGGCTTCCCCGGTCAGGATGACGCGGCCGGCGATGAGTTGATCCATGGAAAAGCGGACCTCCTCGATGCGGCGCTGCGCGTCCCGGTCGTCGTAGGCAGCGCCCAGAACAAAGAGGTCGCCCTTGATCTCGTCGTGGAGAACGGCCATAGCGCCTTCGGTTCCGAGAAGCCCCTTGACTTCGCTGTTCACGTAGTAGAGAAGGTCTCCCAGTTCCGGGTGCTCGGGCAGAGCCATGCTGATTCGCAGCATGGCCTCGTTGTTTCGGGCGATTCGCTTTTCCTGGGTCACGTCCCTGAGGATGATGATCACGCCTGCCGGCTCATCCTTGGATTCGAAAAACACGGCAGCGCGGATGAACACGTCGAGGATCCTGCCGTCCCTGGTGAGGCGCCGGGTCTCGAAATGGCGCACGATCCTTTCGGCATAGAGCCTCCTGGTGATCTCCCGCGTTTCCTGCTCGAAGCCGGGCGGGATAAAGGGGATCCTCTTTCCTTCGAGTTCCTCCTGGGTCCAGCCGAAGGTCTCCGTGAAAGCCGGGTTCAGATAGGACACACAGCCGTCGAGACTGAGGACGAAGATCGGATAGGGCTCGAAATCGAGAAGGGCTCTTTGCCGCCGTTCAGACAACCGCAGGGCTTCCTCGGCTCTTTTTCTGTCGCTGATGTCCTGAAGGGTTTCAATGGCGCCCACCCCCTTGCCCTCGTCGTCGATCAGAGGAGCGGCCGTGAAAAAAAGCCATTTGCCTCCGCCTTTGAGCTCCGGAAAAAAATCTTCGGCTTCATAGGCGCCTTCGATCAGCGAAGACTTCCTGACCTTATCCCCATAGTAGGCGGCGAATTCCTCCTCAGGCGCTCGGTCCACAATGAAGTCCGCGAGGATGGGCCTCTGGACCGGATAAAAGGTCTTCCACTGGTTCTTGGTTCCCACCAGGGCTTCTGCGGAAAACCCAGTCAGATTTTCGAAGGCTTTGTTGCAGTGGGTGATGACGTGGTTCTCGTCGATGACAAAAGCGGCGATGGAAAGCCCTTGCAGGATCCGCGTCAGTCGCTTCTCGCTCTCCCTCAAGGAGGGGCGGCCTTTCGCTCCTTTGGGAGCTGATTTCGATGTTCCAGCGTCGGAGTTCCTGGGGGAAAGCTTCTGGGTCATGAGGGATCCTTCAGGTCTGTGCTAAATTAAAAAGAATAGTACAGATGTGTTGAAATCTCAAGGCCTTTCTGCTATTGCTGCGCGTGCCCGCGGCAGTGCCGGAGGAAACGTAGCCTTTTAGCGTTTTGAACCAAACGCGGAATAAGGCCATGGAGGTGTGGTGTCTTCGTTTTCTGTTTTTGGAGGGACCCCGTGGCCTGAGCCACCCCTTTCAAAGAGCTAAACGGTCAGACGGAACCGAATCAAGAAGGAGCGCTATGAATCGATTCATGAACCCCAAGAGCGTGGCGGTCATCGGAGCTTCCGAAGACCGGCGCAAGGGCGGGTATGCTCTGGTGAGCAACCTGAAGGAGCGGTTCCCAGAGCGGTTGTACCCGGTCAACCCCTCTGCTTCAGAAATCTGCGGGCTTCCCGTGTCCAAGAGCGTCAAGGATCTTCCTGAGGCCGTTGATCTGGCCGTGCTCTTTGTTCCCGCCGCTGCGGTGCCTGAGGTGATGGAAGCCTGCGGGAACAAAGGAATCTCGCGGGTCATGATACAGAGCGCCGGGTTTGCCGAAACAGGAGCCAGGGGGGCGGCGCTTCAGGAAACCTGCGTGCAGCTGGCGCGGAAGTACCGTATGCGTGTGTGGGGACCCAACTGCATGGGGATCCTTAACGGTTGCACCGGGATGGTCGCTTCCTTCATGAAGCCGTGGATCTGGCGAGGCCATCTTAAGCCCGGGACTGTCTCCCTGATCGTGCAGAGCGGAATGCTATCCGCGGGGTTCCTGGTGCAGGTTCTGAAAGAAGGCTATTTCGGCCTGAGCAAGGCCTGTTCCATCGGCAACCGGTGTGATGTGAATGAGAGCGACCTTCTGGAGTACTTTGCCGGGGATGAGGAGACGGAGGTCGTCGCCCTGTACCTGGAATCCATCGTCGATGTTCCACGATTTCGCAGGGCCCTGTCCCGTTTGGGAAAGCCTGTTGTATTCCTGAAAGGGGGAAGGAGCGAAGAGGGGGCGCGGGCCGCACGGAGTCACACAGGCAGCCTTGCAGGCGACGGCCGGCTTGCGGAAGGGTTCCTCCGCCAAATGAGGGTCTACAGGGCCGCGGATTTTTTTGAGCTCGTCGACCTGGCTCGCGGGTTGACCTTGTGGCAAGGCAGAACCGGGGGAGAGCGAGTCGGGATCGTCACCTTCAGCGGCGCTTCCGGCATTGTGGGCTCCGACCATTTTGCGGACCTGGGCATGACCCTGGCCTCTCTTTCGCATGAGACGCACCGAACGCTGCAAACGGTCTTTCCTCCTTGGATGAATCCCCAGAATCCTGTGGACGTGTGGCCTGCCATTGAGCGGGTCGGGCAGAAGGCTTTTGAGGTCGCTATCCGGGCAATCCTCGTGGACCCGCAGGTCGACGCGCTCTACCTCCACCTTTACGTGGATCGGGAGATTCTCGATCAGGGGATGGAGTTCCTGGAGACGCTGAAGGGAGCTCGAAAACCAACGGCGATCTGGCTGATCGGGGATCCCCTGTGCTTCAGGGAGGTGCGCAACCTTGTGGAGCCTTTCGGGACCCCTGTTTTCACGGAACTGGCCCGGGGCGTTCAAGTCCTGGCACAGTTCATGGCACGAGCGTAGCAGGCTGCTGAAAAAGCGCCGGCTCCGCCCAAATTTCTCCTTGCCTACTGAGGAGTTATCGGTTATGTACGTAGCTGTTGTTTGTGGGGATTCACCAGAGGTCTCACCCGTTCTGCAAAGCGATGCATAGAATGAGGAACTCGCCTACTATCCTAGAGAAGGGGGATGGTCTCAGTGGACAGAATCGGAGTCGAAGCCAAGGACAGAAGAATCATTTTGGAGACAACAAGAGGGAAGGTCAAATTCGAGGCCTACGGTGAAGAGATGCTTGAAAAGAAGGTCAGCCTCAGCGGAAACAGCGGGAGAATTTATCTCCCTCCCGACTGGGTAGGCCATCACGTCAAGATTATCCGGATCGACTGATTTTCGAAAGGAAAGGGGTGTGCGGTGGCAGGAGAGAAGATTGTCATCAGGCGAATGAAAGCAAGCGATGCGGAAGCCATAGAGAAGATAGATGCAGCGATTGAGAAAAAGGCGACGGTGCTGGACTTCAAGCGAATCGTCCCCGGTGAAGTGAAGCGGAAAGAGGATGCAAGCTACGTGGCCGAGATCAAAGGCAAGGTGGTGGGGTTCATGATCAGTTACGTCACCTATGGCAACTTTGGTGCGGACCGGTGCGCGTGGATCGCGAGGTTTGGGGTCAACCCCAAGATGATGGGGCAGGGCATCGGCAAAAGGCTCGCCGAGGAGACGTTGAAGGTCTATGCTGAAAAGGGGATCACGGAGATTTTTACTTCCGTTCGATGGGATGCGACCGACATCCTCTCCTTTTTCAAGACCCTGGGTTTTGAACGGAGCAACTTCATCAATCTCTACAAAAAGATCGGCTGACAAGGAGAGGCTGGCCGCGGACTCGACCGGCCCGCCGAAACAGGCCTTGCGGTGCACGAAAGGGCGGAAGATGATCTACATCGGGAATTTCCTTCACACCACCAACCAAGAACAGAAGGCGATAGAGGACAGAAGGCACGGGGAATTCAGCCTGATCGTGGAGGCCGCCGATGCCGAGACGGCGCTCCACCTGTTCAGAGAAAGGCTTCTGGCGTACCAGAGGGTGCGAGATTTTTTCCAGGGGGAGTGTAAGATCTTTTTGAGCCAGTTCTACGAACTCAAGGCCTTTCCCAAGAAAGAAGCGCTCATGCTGAGCTACAGTTCCTACGCCGGGGATCCGGTCATGCCCTTCATCGGCTGCACCCTTCCTTCATCCCTGTCGGACGAATGCCGGATCTATGAGTGGAACGACAAAGAGCCACACATCGATGGAATGAAAGGCAGCCCCTTTGTGGAGTTCAAGCCGTAACCCCATCCTATGCTGACCCGTTTCCACAAATATCACGCCTTGGGCAACGATTACCTGGTGATCCACCCACGGGAACTGGAAGGAACCTTGGACCTGTTCCGCATTCAGCGCATATGCCACCGCAACTACGGCGTGGGCTCCGACGGCATTCTCCTGGGTCCGCTGGAAAGCCGGGAGGGCGATTTCGGGCTTCGCATTTTCAACCCTGACGGCAGTGAGGCGGAAAAGAGCGGCAACGGCCTTCGCATTTTTTCCCGTTACCTTTGGGATCAAGGCCTTGTGAAAGAAAGACCTTTCACGATCATGACCCTCGGAGGAAGAGTGGAGTCGGTTGTGAAGGACGGGGGCCGCAGCGTTACGGTGCAGATGGGCCGGGCCAGCTTTGACAGCACGCGGATCCCCGTGAAGGGAGAAGCCCGCGAGGTGCTGAACGAGAGCATCCCGGTAGCCGGCGAAACGCTGCGGTTTTGTGCGGCAACCGTGGGCAACCCGCACTGTGTCGTGCTCAGAGAGCATGTCTCAGAGGAAGAGGCGAGACGATGGGGTCCCCTGATCGAGAACGATTCCCGGTTTCCCAACCGCACCAATGTCCAGTTCATGAAAGTGCTCGATCGTTCCCACATTCAGATTGAGATCTGGGAGCGAGGGGCAGGGTACACGCTGGCCTCCGGAAGCAGCAGCAGCGCGGCAGCGGCCGTGGCCTACCGGCTGGGGCTTTGCGGCGGTCGGATCACGGTCCGCATGCCGGGAGGCGAACTCGACATCCTCGTTTCGGAAGACTTTTCCATCCAGATGACAGGCCCGGTGACGAGAATCGCCGAGGGAACCCTGTCGCCTGAAATGTTCGATTCATGATGCCCCGAACCTAAACCCCCAGGAGACCCTATGAAGGATCGACACGGCGGGAGGCGCGTTGTCCTGGCATGCTGCATCGCGATCTTCTGGCCGGGCGCTTTCATCTTCGCTTTCCCTGGGGTGATGGCCTCCCAATGGCAGCAGGCCTTCGGGGTCAGCCGCGCCGCTACAGGACAGACTCTCTTCTTTGTTCTTGCCGCGGTCGGCGTCTTCATGTTCATCACGGGTCGCTGGCAGGAGAAGGTCGGCCCTTCGATCCTCGCGGCGCTGGGGGCAGTGCTTTGCGGCGCAAGCACGATCATGGTCGGACATGCGGGAGGCATGGCTTGGGTCTACCTCTGGGCGTTTCTCATGGGAATCTCCTCGTCCTTGATCTACATTCCGACTCTGACCGTGGTGCAGCGGTGGTTTCCGGCAAGAAAAGGCCTGGTCTCCGGTTTGGTAAACCTGGCCTTCGGCTTTTCAGCAGCCGTCATGTCCCCTGTGTTCAGCCGCATGCTCGCCTCCATGTCCTATGAGGGGATGACGTTGCTTCTCGGTCTTCTCGCGTCGGGGTTTGGCCTTGCCGCTTCTTGCTTTGTCCGCTTTCCTGAATCGGAGAAAAGCGATAAACTCTCTGTCCTGCGCCAAGCCCTTGCGTCCCAGAACTCTTTCAGCGCACGCCAGAGCCTTCGGACGCGAACCTTCTGGCTGATCTGGGGCTCGTGGGCCATGGCCGGAGCAGGAGGGATCGCCATGGTCACCCTTTCAACATCTTATGGCCTGTTCAAGGGGCTCACACTGTCCGAGGCGGTGGTCATTCTCACGGCCTTCAACCTGACCAACGGGGCGAGCCGTCTTTTGAGCGGTTACCTCTCGGACCGTACCGGGCGCAACCGGGTGATGGGGGCGTCTTTTCTTTGCGGGGCCTGCGCTTACTGGCTGATGCCCCATCTCGAAGGCCTCGTTCTGTGGGCGGTTCTTGCCTCTGTCGTGGGTTTTGCCTTTGGCACTCTCTTTGCGGTTTCCGCCCCTCTCGTGGTAGACTGCTTCGGCCTGGACCATTTCGGGAAGATCTTTGGGCTCATTTTCACCGCCTATGGCTTTGTGGCAGGCGCACTGGGACCCTGGCTCAGCGGCTATGTTCTGGACCTTTCAGGAGGCCGCTTTGCATGGGTGTTCCTTTACCTGGGAGGCTTTTATCTTCTCTCGGCGATTCTGATCTGTTTCGCCACACCCCCCAAGGCCAGAGCTTGCGGAGGGTCGTGATGAGAAAAATCGGAAGGCTTCATCTTCTCACGGACGTGGTGCTCCAATCCCGTTTCTCCCATGAGGAGCTGACCCGCTTGGGGATTGCCGGCGGCGCGGACACGATTCAACTCAGGGAAAAAACCGGTTCGACCCGCCGCATGATCGAAGTGGCGAAGGGCATGGGTGCGGTGTGTCGGCAAGCCGGGGTGCCTTTCATTGTGAACGACAGGGTCGACGTGGCCGTCGCTTCCGAGGCGGACGGGGTTCACCTGGGACAAAACGATTTTCCCATTCCCCTGGCGCGGAGCCTGCTCGGGACGGACAAACTCATCGGGGGATCGGCCGCAACCCTGGAAGAGGCGCGGAGTTGTCTGGCCGAGGGCGCGGACTACATCGGTTTCGGCCCCGTGTATGTGACGGGTTCCAAGGACGACGCAGGACCCGTGAGCGGCGCTGCCATTCTGAAACAGGTGGTGGAAACGATTCCCCTGCCGATCATTGCCATCGGCGGCATCACGGCGGAAAACGTCGGCGAAGTCATGAGGGCCGGGGTGTACGGGATTGCGGTGATTTCCGCAATATGCTGTCAGATCGATCCTGAGGGAGCCACCCGAGCGCTTCAAAAAGCGATGGAAAGCGGCAAGGGATGATGGCGGAGACTCTGAAGGACATAGGCGAGTTCGGACTGATCCGGCGAATCGATACGCTCTTGAAACGCGAGGGCGTGCAGGCTCCGGGCGTGTCCCTGGGCATAGGGGACGACACCGCCTCGTTCCGGGCAAGACCCGGCCATGAAATCCTGGTCACCTGCGACTGCGTGGTGGAAGGCCGCCACTTTCTTTCCCGCCGCATTTCACCCGTGAACCTCGGCCGGCGTTCCATGACGCTCAACATCAGCGACATCGGCGCCATGGGCGGCCAGCCCCTGTACGCGCTCATCTCCCTGGGGCTGAAAAACGAAACCCCCGTTCAAGACATCGAAAACCTGTACCGTGGGTTTCTCCTTGAACTCAACCCCTTCGGAGCCTCGATCATCGGCGGGAACTTGACCAAGTCGGGAAACGGCATCTTCATCGACATCACGCTCATCGGCGAGGTGGAGGAGGGCAGGGCCGTCCGCCGCTCAGGCGCGAGGCCCGGGGACGCGATCCTTGTGACCGGCTATCCGGGGCAATCGGCTGCCGGGCTTGCGCTCCTGCTGGAGTCCTTGGCGTCAGAGGACCACGCACTGGTGAAGGCTTACAACAACCCCTCCCATCGCGCCAGGGAAGGAAGGGCCGTGGCGCTCACAGGATGTGCGACGGCGATGATCGACACGAGCGACGGGTTCGCAGGAGACCTCGGGCACATCTGTGAGGAGAGCCGGGTTGGGGCCCTGTTGATTCAGGAGAACTTCCCGGTGAGCGAGGAGCTCAAGAAAGCATCAAAGATTTTGAAAAAAGAACCTTATGAGTTTTTTCTCGGTGACAGCGACGACTACCAGCTCATTATCACGTGTCGTGCAGAAGATGTTGAGCGCATTCGCTCTTCAGTCGCGTTGACCTACGAGGGCCCGGTGACGCAAGTCGGAGAGGTAACAGCGGCGGAGCAAGGTGTCCGCCTAGTGCTCGCCGACGGATCGGAAAGAGTGCTCTCGGCAAAAGGCTGGGATCATTTCAGGTGAGGAGAATATGGGGACACAGATCAACACAGATTGTTTGGATTAGAGAAAGGAAAGAATCAATCCATGTAGATCTGTGAAAATCTGCGTCCCATTCTTGGAGGAGCATAGGAAATGTTTGACAAGGTCCTTGCACAAAAGGCGGCCGACAATCTCAGGAGAGTCAGAGAAAAGAAGCCCCTGATCCACAATATCACCAACTACGTTGTTATGAACTACACGGCCAATGCCCTGCTCGCATGCGGAGCGTCCCCGGTCATGGCGCACGCTGCGGAGGAAGTGGAGGAGATGGTCTCCTTTGCAGGCGCTCTGGTGCTCAACATCGGTACCCTGACGCCCCAGTGGGTCGAGGCCATGCTCAAGGCAGGGAAAAAGGCCAATGTCATGAAGGTCCCCATCATTCTGGACCCGGTAGGTTCGGGCGCAACCCGTTTGCGCACAGAGTCGGCAAAGCGGCTGGCCCGTGACCTGTCGATCCGGGTGGTGAGAGGAAACGCTTCGGAGGTCCTTTCCCTTGCGAAAGAAGGGGCTCGCACCAAGGGGGTGGACTCGGTGCATTCTGTCGACGAAGCAGAAGAAGCGGCCATTGCTCTGGCCGTGGACTTGAAGACAACACTTGCGATCACCGGGAAGATAGATCTCATTACGGACGGAAGGAGAACCCTCAAGGTGCACAATGGCCATGAAATGATGGGCAGGGTGACCGGCACCGGGTGTACGGCGACGGTGGTGATCGGCGCCTTTCTGGCCGTGGACCCTGATCCGCTCTGCGCTGCCGCCACGGCCCTGGCCTATTTCGGATTGGCAGGGGAGAAAGCTGCGTCTCAGGCGAAGGCGCCCGGTTCCTATCAGATCGCTCTTCTGGACGCGATCGATTCCATTGTCGAGGAGGAACTGAGGGAAGGGGCGCGCATAGAGGTTATTCGATAAATGAAGAATTCTTCGGTCCCCCAGACGGACGAGTGGGGCAGGGATCCTTCGGTGTTGGCCATGAGGCGGGTTTTCGCCGCCATGGAAGCCGCACAGAAGGAACTGCTCAAAGGCCTGGGCCTTTCTTCTTTGGACCAGAGGCTGAGGCGGTGGAGGGAAAGGGCTCTTGCGGCTTTTGATGCGTGCTGGGCGCGCAGTGCAAGAGCAGGCCTGGAACTTGGAGAAGCCGAGGCAGGCATGCTTTATGTTCACTGCCTGGGAAGAATCATGTCTCGGGAGGGGATCGAGGTGCCCTCTGAAGTCCTGCCCAAGAACGAGAAGATCCAGAAGATCATGAGGGAGGTTTTTCCGTGATCCGGTTGCGCCTCTTCGGACGGTGCCGCATCTACCATGATCCGGTGGCGCCGGTGCTCAAAGCCCCTGCACAAATCGGGTGGGAGGCCTGGTTCCGGCGAATCGACCTTGTGACCCCGAGAAATCTCAAGGGCAAAGAGCTGCTCATGCGCACCCGCGGGTGGTGG
>JALOPA010000574.1 GCA_025454125.1 Thermodesulfobacteriota bacterium | reverse complement strand
GGCGAAGCTTGTTCCGGCAGACCTCAAGCCGGGAGGCGGCATCCGGGGTGATCATGAAAGCGAGAGTTCTCAGCCTCGACGAGTTGGCTATGGCAAGGCTTATGGATGGGAGGCGAGTGAGTGGCGGAGGAGGCGCTGGAACCGAGGTCATTCTGAAAGTGGCTACAGTGAGAGCGGGGAGAGTGAGACTCACTCCCCCCGCGCCCCAAAGCATTACGTTGCAGCATCAGCCCCCGATGTCGCCAGGGGAGAAATTCGCATGGATATCATTCAGCTTCCCCTTGAGGTAGTCGAATTTGGATTCCATCTCAGCCTGATCGGACTTCCAGTCACTCGGGCATTCGGTCCTGAGTCTGCCGATTCTGTTCTCGAGCTCCTCGATGAACATGTGCAGGTCGTTCACCTGGTCGCCAAATTTGGCTTTGTCACCTGAAGCCAGTTTGTCGATTCTCCTGACAACGTCATAGATCTTCGCCTTCCAAACAGTGAGCTCGGCCACTACGTTATCACAGTAGCTGTGTACGTCCTTCATGCGCGACTCCTTTCATCTTTCCTCTGTGGTTCACGGTTCACCTCAGTTTCAACTCCTCATATGCTGCCAACCTTTCGTGAATTACGGAGTGACTAAATCAACCTCTGTGCCAAATCTTTCCGTGATCGCCCATGAGGGTCTAACATCTTGATTGTGCCTGTTTTTCAATATCCATGGAGGCAGTGAGGGATCAGGGTTGCAGAAGAATTTCCCGTCATATGCGACGGATCCGCCAAATGAGACGGTGGGGGACCGTGAATTCGTTTGTCAAGCATTGGCATTTCAAATATTTTTCTGATGACTGGGTCGAGGTGTCGGTTCTTGTGGGGTGGGACGCTCGCTCCCAAGGGAAGGTAAGCCCTGTCAGGCTGGAGGGATGAGATCATGGCGGCACGATCGCGAACAGGGTTGAGCGGGCAGCGTCTGGATCGGAGCACGTCCGGTGGGGACGCAGGCTCACCGGTGGAGCGCCGGTCGTCGGGAGAGGTGGGTCCATCGGCTCATTCCGCACTGGGTGCGTTACTCGACGCGCTTCCCATGAGCATCGTGACCCTCGACGCGGAAGGCCGCATCACCCTGGCCAACCAGGAATGGCTGCGCTACGGAATCGACCGGGACCTGAAGGATCTGAAGTCCGTCGATTCGGGTGTCAATTACCTCGAAGTATGCAGAAAGGCGGCCCGAAGCGGTGATGAGCTCTCCGCCAGAACGCTGGAGGGTCTCGAGGCCATCCTGGACGGACGATTGAATCACTTCGCGCTGGAGTATCCATGCCACTTTGAGACGGAAAAGCGGTGGTTCGTGATGCGGGCCGCCCCGGTGGGCGAGGGTGACCTGCAGGCAGTGATCCTGCATCTCGACATCACGGAGCGCAAGCTCGCCGAGGAGGCTTTACGGGAAGCCCATGACAGACTGGAGCAGCGGGTAGCCGAGCGGACCTTCGAGCTCACCGGCACCAATGAACAGCTCCGGGTGGAGATCGGAGAGCGAAAACGAGCGGAGGAGAAGCTCAAGGGGGCGTTGGACGAAATCGAGCGATACAAATCGCAGCTCGAAGCGGAGAGCGCATACCTTCGGGAGGAGATCCACTCCGAGCACAATTTCCGGGAGATCATCGGTGGGAGCGATGCGCTGCGGTATGTACTGTTCAAAGTCAATCAGATCGCTCCCACGGACACGACCGCCCTCATTCTGGGAGAAACCGGCACAGGGAAGGAACTGATCGCCCGGGCGATCCACAGTGCCAGCGGGCGCAAAGAGCGGCCTCTCGTGAAGGTCAATTGCGCCGCTTTGCCGGCGAATCTCATCGAAAGCGAGCTTTTCGGGCATGAGCGGGGGGCCTTCACGGGTGCTCTCGCAAGGCATGTGGGCCGCTTCGAGCTTGCCGACGGCGGCACCCTCTTCCTGGATGAGATCGGGGAGCTTCCCCTCGATCTTCAGGCAAAGCTTCTCAGGGTCCTTCAGGACAAGGAGTTCGAGCGGCTCGGCGGATCCAGAACACTCAAGGTCGATGTGCGTCTCATTTCGGCAACCAATCGCAACCTGGAGCAGGAGGTCCGGGAAGGGCGCTTTCGACAGGATCTCTGGTATCGGATCCATGTGTTCCCCATCGTCCTTCCGCCACTTCGGCAGCGCAAGGAGGACATCCCCGTTCTCGTGAGTGCATTCACGGCGCGCTTGAGCAAGCGTCTCGGAAAAGCCATCCGAAAGATCCCCGACAAGGTGATGGACGAGCTCATGAGCTACAGCTGGCCCGGCAACATCCGGGAGCTCGAAAACGTCATCGAGCGAGCGGTGATCAGCTCAGAGGGGCCGGTGCTCACACTCGCCGACCGCCTCGCAGTGGTCGATCCGGACCCCGCCGATGGAACGTCTCCCAGGAGCCTGGAATCTGTCGAGCGCGACCACATCCTGGATGTCCTCAAGCAAACGCGATGGAGGATCGAGGGGAAAGACGGAGCAGCTGCTCTCCTGGGGTTGCACCCCAGCACCCTTCGCGGTCGCATGCGCAAACTGGGCATTCAACGGTCTTGAAGAAGCGCCCGCTGTCCCGTCATATCTGGTGGCCTCATCGTGGTGGACTCGAATCCCTGTGCCTTTTGCGTCTTCAGCCGCCGCGCTCTGGCTCCGCAACACATGCCCGCAATCGCGCTGAGGTGGAAGGCTGTCGGTTTGATGGCTCCTCGACTTGGTACCATGAATGTGAGATTCTTAGATTTGCAGCCTGGAAGTGGGCCTGAACAGGACGATCTTCTTCTCCACCTATTCTTTCCTTGGAAGATGCAATGAAGCAGCGGTTTGAAACGAGTGCTCCGGACCAGTCGGAGATTGCGGCCCTTGGTTTGACCGGTGCCGGCTCCAGCGAAGTGCTCGAATTTCTTAAAGATGAAAGGGACTCCCTCTCCCTGCGAGGTTTGGAGCGATCGGCCCTCGGGTACCTTGTTGCCGCAGGCCTCAAGACCCTGCGGAGGCCGTGGCTGATCGTCGCGCCGACGGAGCGGGAGGCCGAGACTTTCGCCGAGACCGTCTCTTTTTTTCTGGGCCGCGAGAACAGCAAGCCCGACCAGGCGCTCAGCCGGCGCAT
>JALOPA010000573.1 GCA_025454125.1 Thermodesulfobacteriota bacterium | reverse complement strand
GATCTTGTTCATCAGCTCGTCGGTGGACGTGGGCTTGAGGAGGTAT
The DNA here is from genome assembly GCA_025454125.1 of Thermodesulfobacteriota bacterium. The sequence continues at coordinate 3,079 of JALOPA010000573.1, read as the reverse complement.
TCGTATCCCCCGAGCTTCATGATCTCCACGGCCGTGTCCACCGAGGCATGCCCTGTGAGGATGATCACCTCGACCCCGGGGTTCACCTTCTTGATTTCCGCAAGGGCTTCGAGACCGCTCATCCCGGGCATCCGGATGTCCAGCGTGATCACGTCATAAGGTTTTGCGCCCAGCTCTTCCAGCGCGGCTTTCCCGCTCCCCACAGCCGTCACCTCCAGGCCGTTGACGGTCAGGAGCTTGGCCATGGTCGTCCGAAACCTTTCCTCGTCATCTACGATCAAAACCTTGGGTTTGGCAGTCATCATACCCCTATCCTCTTTGCTGGTTGACGGGCAAGGTGACCACAAAGGTGGACCCTTTGCCCACTTCGCTGCTGACAGAGATGCGGCCGCCCAGTTTGTCCACGATGCCGTGGCAGATGGACAGCCCGAGCCCGGTCCCCTTTCCTTCGGGTTTGGTCGTGAAAAAGGGATCGAAGATCTTGGCCAGGTGGTCTTTCGGAATGCCGCACCCCGTGTCCGCCACGATAATGTCCACGGAACCGTTTTCTGATCTCTTGGTGGCTATCCGGATGAGTCCGTCCTTCTGGATCGCATGGCTGGCATTGGTCAGGAGATTCAGAACCACCTGCCTCAGCGAAGGAGCATCCGTCTGCACCAGCGGGAGGTCCAGTTGAAATTCCCGTCGAATTTCGATCTGGTGCAGGACCGCCTCTTTCTCCACGAGCCTGGAGAGATCTTCAATCAGTTTATTGACATTCACCTCCTGATAAACCGGCTCTTTCCTTCGTGCAAAGTCCAGCAGGTTCTGGGTGATCTCCCGGCAGCGGTCCACCTGGTGAAGGACCTCCTTCAGAGAATCCTGGAGCTCTGCGACCCCTTTGGAATCCCCTTCGCCGATTCGTTTCGCGAGGTGCTGCATCCACTCGGTCTCCTGGGAAATGATGGCGAGGGGATTGTTGATTTCATGCCCGATTCCGGCGGAGAGTTCGCCGATGGAGGCGAGCTTCTGGGATTGGATCAGTTTCTCATCCAGGAAGCAGGCCTGCTCGTTGGCTGCGGCAAGCGTTCGAATGAGCTTTCGGGTGGTCAAAAAGGACAGGGCGGCAAGAAAAATCCCCCCCGCAGCAAAACCGAAGCTTCCGGCGAAAGCCAGAATCGCGGCGAAGAGGCCCAGCAGAAGGCTTGCCGCATACGGTAGGATGGTGTGCTTGAAATCCATGCCCCTCTTTCCCGATAAACCTTACACCCGCCCTTTTCCCGGCGTTCTTACACAGGCTCAACCGGGACAGTATAGGGAGCATGAAACTTCAGTGTCAAGCGCTAAGCAGGCTCCAGAAAAAGTGGGGCGTTTTTCATCAGCCTGCCAAAGGTCACTCGTGGATCCAGGAGATGGCCCCCCTCGGGCATTCCTCAGCGCATATTCCGCAGCCTTTGCAGTGGTCGTAGTCAATGGATCTCTCTCTGGTCTTCCCGTCCATCTGAATCGAGACATCCGGACAGTAATCGTAGCACCGCATGCAAAAGGTGCAGGTGCCGCACTGGAAGCAGCGCCGGGCTGAAGCCATTTTTTGCGCTTTGTCCAGAATGCCGTAAGGAGAAGCCGGATGCAACCTGGGCATTTTCTCGAAGTGGGCGATATTGAGATCTTCAAATCGAACCACGCCTTGCAGGGGGCGGGGGATTTGTCCGGTCACTCCCAGCTTGAACACCTCGTAGGAAATCGCTCCGAGCCGGCCCACGGCAAAAGCCTTGATCTGGCTTGGCGGCGCCCCGCGAAAGTGTAAGTCGATAAGAAGAGCCGCCCTTTTGCCGGCCGCGATCTGGCGCACCGCGGTGCGTGAGCTTTGGCTTCCTTTGGCCGGAAGCTCTGCGGCCGCTGTTTCCCTTTCATCCAGAACCGCCAGTCCGGACCGGAGTGTCACGAGGCCGCGCGCCTCTCTGGGTGGGTCGCTGTCCAGCTTCGGAGACACATACACCGCCTCGTATTCCTTGGACACTTCCTCGTACCCCCCGGCCTGGTCCGCGACATACTGAGCGGTGCGCACGCCCAAGGAAAGAATTCGGTCCACTTCCCCTTCAAGGTCCGCTCTTTCGAGGGAGGGGTTCTTCTCTGTGAGCGAGAAGATCTCAGGGCTCTCCCCTTGTTCGAGGACCGTGACCCCGTGTCCCTGGAGGGTAAGAAAATAGGCGCAGGCAAACCCTGCAAGCCCTCCTCCGAGCACAGCGACCTTTCGCCCCCTTTCACGATGGGCCGCGGGCTGGGGTTTTCTTGTCTGCCCTTCCTTGAAGGCCGACCATTCAAGGTCTTGGATGGAGACCGGTTCATCCAGGCGCCCCCTGTTGCAGACCCTTTCGCATGGATGGAAGCAAATTCTGCCGCAGATCCCCGGAAAAGGGTTCTCCTCCAGGATCTTGGAGTGGGCTCGCTCAAAATCGCCTTTCCCGTTGAGCGCCATGATGGCCGAGATGTCTTCCCCGAGCGGGCAGGCTTCACTGCATGGGGCGAGGCGGCTCACAAACACGGGCCGCTCAAAACGCCAGGTTCCGGTTCGGATCGGCGTGGTCGGTTCTTTTGCTGCCGCCATGGGCGGTTTGACTTGACCTTTCATCGTGAAACCTCTTTGACCGTTTCAAACGCTTTTCTGGCCGCAGCCACATTGGATTCCCTTTTGACAGGCGCCATCTCGGCGATCACCTTTTCAACGCTCGCCAGATCGAGCAACCCTGAGGCCCTGGCAAAAGCCCCCACCATGGCTGTGTTCACCATGCTGAAGGAGGTCGTCCTGAGCTTCAGTTCCTCGGCAATCGACGTCGCATCCACCGTGTAGAAGCCCTTGCATGGAGGAGCCTCCAGCCCCTGGAGAGATCCGGTGTTCACGAGGAGAGAGGTCTTTTCGCTCATGCCCGCCATCACCATCGGGTTCTTCAGGAGGCCGGCGTCAAAGAGAACCATCCAGTCCGGCGCCAGGACGCTGTAGCGCAGGGTGATCTCTTTGGAATCCACCCTGAGAAAGGCGGACACCGGAGCGCCCCTTCGCTCCGCACCAAAGGAGGGAAAGGACTGCACATAGAACCCT
>JALOPA010000572.1 GCA_025454125.1 Thermodesulfobacteriota bacterium | reverse complement strand
AGGAACTTCAAGGAGATCGAGGTGACAGAGCCCATGATAGTCGCTTCCTGATGCGAAGACTATAAGGGAATCCGCCGTTGTGTGTCAAGCGCACACCTAACGCGGAAGTCGATACTTGGCATCCGCTGCATCTGGACATTCCCCTTCTCAGAGGTCAGCTGAGTCCGGGTGCATCTGGAGAAGACCGACGGGGTGTTGGAAAAGGACAGGGATTGGGAGATCCTGATCGACCGTAAACAAGGGAGCCCTGTAAAACTTGGAGCCTCGATCCGGGACAAGACTGAAGCCGAGCGTTTGGCAGAAGCAATACGGCAACGAATCCGCTGAGGCCTTCTTGATGGGGGGCTGGCCCTGACCCCGCAAGAGTGGTGGCAAGTCATTCCACCGGGGAGGGCTTTGCTTAGCAAGGGGCACAAGGGGGATGCGTTGTTTGACTTTTCTTGAAAATGATGCAAAAAGGTTAGTCACGCTCAAAGAGCGATCCGTTCTTCATTTCCTTGCGGTCGGCTTTCTCTGGAATTGTTGTCAGCGGCGGAATATCCACTCACTCGAAAACCCATTCAGGAGAAAACAGCATGGACATTCGCGAAAGAGTCAAGAAGATCATCATGACCCCCAAGACGGAGTGGCTCGTTATCGCTTCTGAAGAACCGGACATTGCACAGATCTTCAAGGGATACGTGCTCCCTCTTGCCCTTATCCCTTCACTCGCCTACATCATCGGACTAGGTGCGATCGGAAGCGGGATCATGTCTTCCTTTTCCTGGGGCATCGCCATGGGGTTGATCCAATTTATCCTGGCATTTGTGGGAGTTTACCTTTCGGCTTATGTGATTGCTTTTCTGGCTCCCAGATTTGCCTCCCAGCAACACATGGGGCGGGCGGTTCAACTCGTGGCCTATTCTTACACGCCGGCTTGGCTAGCCGGGATTCTCTCCATTGTCCCTGCTCTTGGGGTTTTGGCATTCGCGGGCAGCATCTATGGTCTGTACCTCATGTACCTGGGCTTGCCGCACATGATGAAAACCCTGCAGGACAAAGTCGGCGTGTACCTGGCAGTCTCGATCGTCGCGGTGATGGTGACCTACTGGATCCTCACTCTGATTTTAACCCCCATTGTGCTGGGTCTTTTTGGCCTGAATGCAGCGACCCTGATGAGAGGAATGTAGGGACCCGTATGGACAGTGCCCTATGTGTGGGCAGGTCCTTGCGCTGCTGAAGGCGTCGAGACGTCCTTCGCGAATTTAGGTAGGGCCGCGGACAAACCGAAAGACGGCAGTTCCACCTTCCGAATTGGATTCAACTCCAACCTGGAAACTGGTACAAAAACCGGAGTAGGTTAAAATAGTCCCCTTTTGAAACCGGAGGTGTCAATCCAGGTTGTTTTGGTTAACACCGTAGGAAGTAAATCCCAACCCAGGGGAGGGAAAGAGCCATAAAGAAACAGGAAAAACCTCTAGGGGTTGCATTCATTCTTTTGCTCTTCATTGTCCTGCTTGCGGCTTGTTCGGGAACAATGAAGGGTAGGGTCCAGCAAGGGGGTGAATCAGTGATTTTTCAGTTTGAAGATAGTGGAATTGGGACTGGAACGCTAAGAACAACGCTTTCAGACGGAGAAACATTTAAAGGCAAGTATGCAGACGAATCTAGCAGCGGATTTGTAACAGGGTTCGATACGGAGGGAAAAGGAGCGACCATTGTGCGCGGGGAAACCTTTGAAACAATAGAATCGTACTCCGGAAATATCGACGCCGTTCTTTTCGGGAACAAGGGCCATGCAATGAAATGCAGGTTTCGAGCGGCTAGTTCTTTGATGGGCCTTCCTGGTGGAGGAGAAGGAAGGTGCCAAGTATCCGATGGCCGTGTGATTGATGTACAGTTCTGAAATGAAAACATGGTCCTTGGAGGGGCTAGGTGGTTAAGGCTTTCCAATTTTGCTAATCGTGAACGCCTCCTCAACCAGTGAGGCGATGAGCTTCGTATCGTAGTCGAAAGTGGACAAGTGGTGCTTCAGGCGCGTGGTTAGCAACTGGAGTCATAACACCGCTGGAAATAGAAAAGGCGGAGCAATAAAGTTCTCAGCCTCAAAGCATATCCGCAGTTTTGGATTGAGTTGAAGTGATAAAAGCCGGAATCCCGGCACTGTCTGATGAGCTTGCGCAATTCCTCTGTGATCTTCCCTTTCCTCTAAAGTATGCCCAAGACTGTGTGTTGAAAGATGCAGGCGTGTAACTTTCTGCGCTTTTCAAATGTCAGAATCGCCCGCTCTATTCAGACCTCATCATTGTGGCACTTGAAACATCCAACAAAATTTGGATGTGTGGTCGGCGGTCCTTTGGGGTCACGGTCAGGGTGATGGCAGCTCAAACATTCGCCATCTTCCCTGAAACTTTGGTGGGCTTCGGGGTGCAGCCTAATTGATGGGCCGTGCATGCCTAAGTAATAGCGATATGCACATCCATATCCAAAAACGATGCTGAATACCAACACCCCGAGCATGAAAGCACCTTTTTTCATTTGAAGTCTTCCTTTCGACCATCTTTTAAGTGAATCCTCTCGGCAGCCAGCTCAATTACTTCAGGATCATGGGTAGCCACAATCAACGTGCAGCCTTGATCGCTGGTTAATTGATGCATCAGATAGATCAACTGCCGTCCATTAATGGTGTCCAAGCTGGCGGTCGGTTCGTCAACCAATAGAATGGACGGCGAATGGGCGATGGCTCGTGCAAAGGCTACTCTCTGGGTTTCGCCTCCGGACAGTTCATGGGGAAGAGCTTCACCAATACTTGAAAGCCCTATGCTATCCAGAAGCGCTTGGACACGACGATCGCGCGCAGAGCCTGAAATCCCGTTAAGTTCAAGAGGGAAGGAGAGGTTTTCATTCACTGTTAAGTATGAGATCAGGTTGCCAAATTGAAAAACGAAGCCGACGTGTTTTCGCTGAAAATGGGAAACTGAAGTTTTGGAAAGAGAGCTCAAGTCTGTTCCTGCGAAAGTGATTCTTCCACAGTCCGGCTTCTCCAATCCTCCGATACAGTTTAGAAGTGTTGTTTTGCCAGACCCGGATTTCCCGGCGATCACGAACAATTTCCCTCGAGCCACCGTGAAGGAAATATTTTCAAGC
>JALOPA010000571.1 GCA_025454125.1 Thermodesulfobacteriota bacterium | reverse complement strand
GCCTCTACACGCTGGTGGTTTCCAATGCCCTTGGCGGAAGCGCAATTGATCTCTCGAGGCATCTCACAACTCATGGATGATCCGTTCGCCCTTCGAAAGGACGTGGGTATCGGGCAGAGCGAGGGGTCTCCAGCGCCGCATCCTCGGCTGAGGCCAATTCAACAGCGCTGGAAGTGTTGCGAGAGGTCAAAAGGTGCTGAGGATTCCGAGGAGGTGCGTGACTTCACTGAGGGGGGCATTCAAATTGGCCCGGTGATTGGCCACAAAGCCATCCAGATCTCCGTCCAGAATGAACCATGGGTCCATTTCCTCGACGCGATGGAGCTCGTGCAGAATCTCATCCATGAGCTCGATCCCGTTCATGGTCGAGGCCAGCTGATTCTTGTACCCCACACGCACCACCCGCAGGATCTCATAGTACACATGAGCGATACCCTTGGCGTAATAGAAGTAGTCGTCGTTCTTCCACCAGCTCACGGGTGATACGATGAGGCTCTTGTTCACGTTGCCGAGCAGGTCCTTGTAGCTTGCAAGGAGAAGCCGAAGGTTGTCCACACGGTAATAGAAGTTGCGCTGTCCGCCCTGGAGCTTTGTAACGAAACGCTTCAGGTGGTCCAGGGCTTCTCCATAGGAGTTCTCGGCCGATGGAAACCAGAACAGGGTAGCCCGGTTCATGAACAGATTCAGCGCCAGCTCGAGATCCGGGTCGTAGGTGTCCGCATCTCCCATCCGGGTCAGGCTGTCCTTGAGCCTCATGGTCGTGAAGCGCATAGCCTCGAGAATCCCCAGCTGGTAGTTGTTCACATTGTCCGTGAATTGTCCAACGATGATGTCGTTGGGGCGCCATCCCAGAAAGCGGCCGTCGAGCTCATGCTCCATGAGCTCGATCATGGTTTCCACGAAGGTCACCCCGGGCGTCGGTGAAATCTCGGGAAGCGCGGGACCATGCCCCACGTGAGCTTCTTCGTGGGGAGCCTCGCCGGGGCCGGCTTCCTTTCCGGGCTGGGCGGCATGGTCAGGCGCCGCCTTTTGTGTGCCGTGGGGGTCGGCGGGCTTCGCTGGCCCGGCCGCTCCCGACTGAGGCTGCTGGGCCGGCGCCGGTGCGCCATGCCCTGCATCTGGCCCGGCTGGAGCTCCGTGGACATCGGCCGCGGGTTGTCCACCCTTTGCAGGTGCAGGGGCCTGTTGCTGGCCGGATCCCGACGCCTGAGCCTTTTCTTCCCCAGACTGCTCAGGCAGGAGCGTGTGGCGTTGCAGCGCCCAGCCTTCGTGAACAGAGAAGGTTGCGACCATCAGCACGGCCATTGAAAATATCCAGAGGAAACCACGCTTCGCTGACGGCCGTCTAAGGGGAGAGCAAAGGCCGCCCCTGCCTTGAGTTCCCATCTTTTGGACTCCTTGTTTGCTGTTGGATTACAAGTCAAGACTCGCAGGCAGCGACGCCGGGCCGATGGGAACCGGTCATTTGCCTGAAGCCCTCAGCGCCCAGTCGCCACATACGTGGCACACGCGTCTGTCGATTCCCACGCCGTCACGCTGTGGATCCACCGATTCCCAGTGTCCAGCCGCTCCCCCAGCTTTTCGAACAGATAGCGGGCGATGTTCTCCGATGAGGGATTGTGGGTGGTGAAGTAGGGGAGATCGTTGAGATACTTGTGGTCGATCTCGGAGAGGATCAGGCGCACGGCATCCTTGACTTCGCCGAAATCCACCACAACACCGCTCTCATCCAGCTCAGTCCCTCTCAGCACGACTTCGATCTTCCAGTTGTGTCCGTGCAACTGCTCACACTTCCCACGGAAATTGCGCAAATTGTGAGCTGCGGCAAAATCGCTGACAACCTTTAACTCATACACATGGTTCATCTCAGAGGCCTCTCGTGACCTGGGCCGCGAGGGAAAGCTTCAAGAAACCCGCTGCGGCCGTGAAAGCACTTTTTCGCTGATCGATCGCTCCACTCATTCCTGACTCCGGAGCCTGATTCATCCTCGAGGGGCATGGCAAGATCCGGATGCGGAAGGAAAAAAGTATTGCATCCAATGAGTTACCCACATTTATCTAAAAGGGGATATTTTGTCAAACCCTCAATAAGCTGTCCGAGCGAATCGCCTGATCTGATTCAAATGGTTGAAATTGTACCGATTTGCCATCCATATGCGGGCGCTGGAGGCTTGACGTCCCTGGCATCCTGAAAGCTTTGGTCCCGTGGAGAGAACACCGTAGGCAGCTTTCGACGTCCATATCCAGATCCAGGTCCGCCCGGGCGGGCGCATGAGGGCTGCTTGCAGCAGCTCATCCTTGCGGTTTTTGTTGGATTTTTTGACTCCCTGTGCTATCGGTTCATTCTTCATGGCTTGCCGCTGGATCGGTCTCGGTATGGAATGACAATTTCAGGTTGCGGGGATGCCATATCCATTGGTCTTCAGGACTTGTCGAAAATCTGGCCAAGGGGATGGGCTGTGACGGAATCCCTAGATGACGTGGTTGAAAGCTCCGCGCCCAATGCGGAGGGGAGACCGGGCGAGCTCACGCTCCATGAACTGGGCCCGTCCCTTGTCCTTCGGGAGGCATCGGCTGGGTTTCTGGAGCATCTGCGGAGGGTCCGGAATCTGAGTAGTCAGACGGTCCGTGCCTATGCCATGGACCTGGCTCAAGTGGAGTCCTTTGCAGAAGAACGGTTGGGGAGAGGGCCCGTAAGGATTGAGGATGTCTCGGTAGAGATGATTCGAGGGTTCCTCGCAGCCGGGCGTAAACACTGGCAAAAGACGAGCCAGGGCCGGAAGCTCTCCACTTTGCGCACGTTATTCCATTACCTGAACGAAACAGGAGCCTGTCAGGGAAACCCGGCAGAAAGCGTCGCGTATCCCAAGACACGCTCCAGGCTGCCCGGTTTCCTGGGCATCGATGCCGTGTTCCATTTTCTGGATTCATTGCGGCATGCGGCTCATCAGCCGGACAGTTCGTGGCGCAGGTGGCGCAACTGGGCACTTTTCGAGACCGCCTACTCCTCGGGTCTTCGCGTGAGTGAACTGGTGGGACTGGACGTTCTCGATCTGAGTGCGGAAGCCGGCATGGTCCGCGTCCTTGGCAAAGGCGGCAGGGAGCGGGTTGTCCCCGTTGGAGACAAGGCCCT
>JALOPA010000570.1 GCA_025454125.1 Thermodesulfobacteriota bacterium | reverse complement strand
GAGCCCATTGAACTTGCCCGTGTGCTCACGAATTCCGCAGGCGGCAGCGAGGTGGTGGTCGTCGATTGCCTCACCGTGTGGCTCGGGAATCTCTATCATCATTTCCAGGACGACAAGGAAAAGGTCCGAATGCAGGTTGAGGCCTTTCTCGACCATCTGGAACATCCGCTGTGCGATCTCATCCTGGTGACCAATGAGGTCGGGTGGGGGATTGTCCCTGAAAACCCTCTGGCTCGCTCCTTCAGGGACATGGCCGGGTATCTCAACCGGCGTGTGGCTGAAAAAGCGGCGGCCGCTTATCTTCTGTGCTGCGGAATTCCCGTTGCGCTCAAAGGAGGCCTGTCCCATGGATAAGCTGAACCTGGCCATTCCCCCTGTGGAGAACAAGAGGCTTGAAAAAGAAATCCTGGAACGTCTCAACAACCTGACAAAGCCCATTGGAAGTCTTGGAAGGCTGGAAGATTTTGTCCTCCGCTACTGTCTTTGTAGAGGCAGCGCGTCCGCCAAAGTTTCACGGATGAAGCTATTCACCTTTGCCGGAGATCACGGGATTACGGAAGAAAAGATCACACCCTATCCGAGTGAAGTCACCTATCAGATGGTGCTCAATATGGCCGCCGGAGGCGCGGCGATCAGTGTGATGTGCAGAAAAGCGGGGATCGACTGCGCTGTGGTGGACATGGGCGTCAAAGGCAGGTTCCAGGACTTCCCCGGACTCCTGATAAGAAAGATCGCTCCGGGGACACGGAATTTCAGAAAGGAACCGGCCATGACCGATGAGGAGTGTATGAAAGCCATCGATGTCGGTCAAGACCTTGCCAAAGGATCCGCCAGTGATCTCCTGGGGGTGGGGGAAATGGGAATCGGCAACACCTCCTCAGCCTCGGCCCTGTACAGCCTGTTGCTCGATTTGGACCCTGAGGACACCATCGGTGCAGGCACGGGCTCTATTGGGCCGCTTCTGGAAAAGAAAAAGCAAGTGGTCCGCGACGCCGTCCTGTTCCACAGAAGAGAGTGGGATCGCACGCCCCTCGAGGCCTTGAGGCGTGTCGGGGGTTTTGAGATTGCAGGCATGACGGGCATGATCCTCGGCGGAGCCGTGAACCGCATCCCTGTGGTGATAGACGGGTTCGTAGCAACGGCTGCGGCCCTGGTCGCCATGAAAACGGCACCCGCAGTCAAGGACTACCTCTTTTTCGCTCACGCCTCTGCCGAGCAGTTTCACAAGCCCTTTCTTGCTTCACAGGGCATCGAGCCGATTCTCTCCCTTAACATGCGCCTTGGCGAGGGAACCGGATCGCTGCTGGCCATGCAGATTATTGCCCAGGCGATGGAGTGCTATCACCAGATGGCCACTTTTGACTCCGCAGGTGTGTCAGGGCAGGAACGATAGCCCGCGCCCCCTCCCCTAACCCCTCCCGCAAGGGGAGGGGAATAGATTCTGGGGTTGGCGACGGACAACGGTCAACGGACTACGGACAACGGAAATATGTTTCGAGCGATTCTGACAGCCTTTCGCACTCTGACCATTATTCCGGTCCCAGGGAAAGACACGGAGAATTTTTCCCGGTCTCTGTGTTTTTTCCCGCTCGTGGGCGCTGTGCTCGGATTCGTCGTCCTCTTCCTGCACCACGGTGCCGAAGCCATAGGGTTCAACGATCCCTTTGTTCTGGCCCTCCTGTCCATGGCCTTTGTCACATGGCTCACAGGAGGTTTGCATATCGACGGCTTGGGGGACGTTGCGGACGCTTTCGGAGGAGGGAAAAACAAGGAGCATATCCTCCAACTGCTGAAGGACCCGGCTATGGGTTCCTTCGGTGTCTGCTCTATTGTTTTTGATATACTGATCAAAGCGGCATGCTGGCAGTTCTTCTTTGAAATAGGTAACCCTTGGTTCATCTTCTGGAGCGTTGTGTTTTCCCGGGCCATGCAGGGGCTTGCCATCGCCTTCATCCCCAATGCCCGCGCTGAGAGCATTGCCGCGCCGTTTGGACAGGGCGGGAATTTTGCAAAGACATCCGTTATACTTGCTTACTTGTTTGCCGCACTTGCAGCAGTCTGGCTTTTGTCCTTTCCGGTCGCCCTGGCCTGTGCCTTAAGCTCCCTTGGGGCCGCCTCCCTGTTCCTGTTCTACTGTCTGAGGAAGCTTCAAGGGATTACGGGCGACTGCGTGGGAGCGACCAATGAGATCGCGGAAATCAGCGTGTTGCTAGGAGGCATGATTCTTGTGAATGGAGTACTGGGGTAAAGCAGGAATGGAGTATTGGAGTAATGGAGCGATGGAGTAATGGTGGGACAGCCTAAAATCCTGTTTTTCATCGCAATCGCGGTTTTGACGATCCTGCGGGCATCCCCATCCCCCTGCGCAATGTTTCAGGACGCGCTGGGAAGGGAAATCAATCTGCCGGCTCCGCCCAGACGAATGATTGCCCTTGCGCCGAACCTGACGGAAATCCTTTATGCCCTGGGCTTGGGAGAGCGGGTTGTGGGCGTCACAGACCACTGCAACTATCCGCCCGAGGCAAGTCTTAAACCTAAGGTGGGAAGCTACATTCGTCTCAATGTGGAGAAGATCATCAGCCTTTCCCCGGACCTGGTGATCGGGACCATGGACGGGAACGAACGCTATGTCCTCGATCTGCTCGAACAGGCGCACATTAAGGTCTACTTCGTGAATCCCAGGGATGTAAGGCAGGCGATAGAAACCATTTCCACTCTCGGGCTGGTTTGCGGTCTCTCGGAGAAGGCCCGTCAAATCTCCGATGCGCTCACTCTGCGGGTAGATCATGTGGTCAAGGTCGCAAGGGACAGGAAAAGGCCTCTGGTTTTTCTCCAGATCAATATTCAGCCGATCATGAGCGTGAACAGAAACACGGTTCACCACGACCTCATCCGCCTGGCGGGCGGCGACAACATGACGGCTGACGAGGCCGTCACCTACCCCAGAATCAGTTTGGAGGAAGTGATTCGTAGAAAACCCGAGGTCCTTCTCGTTTCCTCTATGGAAAGGGAAGGAAGATTCGAAAAAGCCAGACAGGACTGGTTGCAGTGGACCTCCCTTCCTGCAGTCCAAAAGGGAAGGGTGCACCTCATAGATTCTGATCTCATTGATCGGCCTTCTCCCCGGGTGGTGGACGGACTT
>JALOPA010000569.1 GCA_025454125.1 Thermodesulfobacteriota bacterium | reverse complement strand
TCTTCTTTGAACCTTTAATGGTAAAAGTGCAATTGGTTACGTATTCAATTGGATTTCTTGCCGTTTCTCGGATGACGACATCCTTGACCGGTTCAACGGAGGAGGGGTCTTTGAATTCCTTTTCTTCAACGGTTCCTTTAACCTTGTCTGCATCAGGTTCCTGATCCGAAAAATGGACAACGCCCCTTTCGTCAATCCACTTGTAGATCTTTCCGCCGGAAGCGGGCGTTTCCGGGAAGATCAGAAACGCGAAAAGGAGAATGAGGGCAAAACGCGCCATGTTCATTTCTTGATGCCGCCGGCACCGCTGAAGCGCGTGCCTCAGGTCCTGCAACCCTGTTGAAGGGATTCCTTGTCGGCCTTGGACAAACGCTCCAGAAACCGGCTCCACCATCCTTTCTTCGTTTCGCCGGACGGGAGTTGAGTTTTTTCAGCCATGCTTCCTCTCCACCTCCTGTTCTTTGCCCTATATGATACTATTATAATTGGCATTTATCAATGCCCAATTCCCGTCTCCATCTCTTGGTTTAAATTCTCTTTGACCGGTGAAAGGAATGCTGCTATAAATGCAAGATTAAATTCGTGATGGGGGGAGAGTTTGATGGCGAAGGAGAGCCCGCTGAAAGACAAGGTCGTGCTCGTGGTAGATGACGAGCCTGATGTTCTTGAAACCGTTGCCGATGAGCTGGACATGTGCATCGTCCACAAGGCAAAGGATTATAACACGGCCATGCAGTACCTTCTGAGCTACACCTATGATGTGGTCATTTTGGACATCATGGGAGTGAACGGCTTTGAACTCCTCAAAACCTCTGTAGAGAGAGGTTTCCCCTCGGTCATGCTCACCGCCCATGCCCTCACCCCGGAGGCGCTGAAGAAGTCCATCAAACTCGGGGCCCTTTCCTTCCTGCCCAAGGAGAGAATGGCGGATCTCAAGGATTTTCTCGAAGACGTGGTGCTCGGAGCCGGGAAGCCCCTCTGGATCAAGTTCTTCGACAGATTGGGATCCTACTTCAACAAACGCTTTGGCCCGGATTGGAAGGAAAGGGACAAGTTCTTCAAAGAGTTTGAAGAGTCTCTCACGAAGAGCGAAAAGGGGAACTCCTGACCAGAGGATTGAACCTCAAGGAACTCCATCTCTGGAATCCCGCCCCAAGAGAAGCGGTTTCAGCGGCCGCTTAAGTCTCCCGTGAACCGGTCCGGGGGAGAGAATCATTCCGCGCGGGCTCCGTTTTCGTCGGCGTTCTCCCCTCCTGCGCTTAAAGGTTGGGGCTTGTAACCCTCGCTCACTGCAGTCCCGTCGGTTTTGCGCACTGCAGCCAGAGGGTTTTCTTTTTCATGGTTTTGCAGCGCCGCTTCCAGCGATGTTCGCTCAGCCTCCTCCAGAGTGGCCCAACCGATGCGGCCCCGGCATTTCGGGAATTTCGAGCAGCTCAGCCAGGGGCCCCTGGCGCCCCGGCGAAGGTTCATCGGAGCGTCGCACTTGGGGCAGGAAAGACCCGTTGGAAGGGGGGGGATTTTCGGAGCGGCGATCAATCCTTTCTTGTCCAGGTTCACAATGCCGGAACACTCCGGGTACCGCTCACAGCTGAGAAACAGGCCGAAGCGGCCTCTTCTTAAGAGCATGGGAGACCCGCACCTCGGGCACGCGATGTCGGTCTGTTCGGGCGCCACAGGATGGCCTTCCCTGTCCACGGGTGCGGCAAATTTGCACTTGGGATAGCGGGCGCAGCTGAGGAAGCGTCCCTTCTTGCCGAAGCGGTAAACGGTTTGCCCGCCGCACTGGGGGCAGGTGTAAGAAGCAGGCTGGGTTTCGGCTTTGGCATGAACCAGGTCGTTGTAAGCGGATTGGAGGTTGTCGGTGAAAGGGCCGTAGAACCGGCGGAGCATTTCCACCCAATCGGCGTGCTTGTCTTCGATGTCGTCGAGCTGCTGCTCCATGTCCCGCGTGTAGCCGACCTGCATGATTTCAGGAAACGCTTCCATGAGTTTGTCGGTCACGACCTTCCCCAGGTCCGTGGCGTAAAAACGATTCCGGACTTTCTCCACGTATTTCCTGTTCTGGATCACCTGAATGATCTGGGCGTAAGTGCTCGGCCTCCCGATCCCTTCGGCTTCCAGCTTTCTCACCAGCGACGCTTCCGTGTAGCGGGGCGGGGGAGAGGTGAAGCTCTGAATGGGGTCGATTTGAAGGGCTCCGAGTTCTTTTCCCTCTTCCACGGCCGGCAGGACCGCTTCTTCAGAGGCATTCGGGACCCCGGTGACCCGGTAGTGCCCGTCAAAGACCAGAACCCTGCCCGTGGCCTTGAACACCAGTTCTCCCTTGTGGTCCTGCCCTGAAACCAGGACGGCCGTGGCATCCCACTGGGCGTCGGTCATCTGGGAGGCGACGAAGCGCTCCCAGATCAGCTTGTAGAGCTTGTAGTGGCTTTCCTTGAGCGAGGAGCGGACGCGGGCGGGCGTCAGATGAACGTCTGTGGGCCGAATGGCTTCGTGGGCTTCCTGGGCGGACTTGTTGGAAGAGGCAAAGGTGTTCGGTGCAGGGGGCAGGTACGCCCCCCCATGGTTGGCGGCGATGTAGTCCCTCACCATGTGGATCGCTTCCTGGGAAACATGGGTCGAGTCGGTTCTCATGTAGGTGATCAGCCCCACGGATCCCATGTCCTGGATCGTCACGCCTTCATAAAGGTTCTGGGCAACGCTCATGGTGAATTGAGCGCTGAAGTCGAGCTGGTTCGCCGCAGCCTGCTGGAGGGTGCTGGTGATGAACGGCGCGTAGGGGTGACTCTTTGTCCTCTTGGTCTGGATCGATTTCACCTCCCACCGGGGTCCGGGTTCCAGATGGCCGACCAGCTGCACCAGTCGGTTGGCGGGTGGTTTGGCGCTGGGATTCTCCGTGATGCGCTGTTCGTCCGGACGGAAACCTGCTCGCCGGGCCGCATCCAGGACCTTCTCGAAGTTGCGGGACTCGATTTTTTTACCGTCCACTTCCACCAGCTCCGCGGCGAAGCTCGAGTGTTTGGAAAGCCACTCATTCTTTTCCGCCACGGTTCGGCCGTTGGGTCTTCGCCCGTTCTTTTTGTCGGCCCCATCGGACAGCCATCGGAGCCATTCTTCCGATAGGAGGGAGGCGCGTTGGGATTCCGT
>JALOPA010000568.1 GCA_025454125.1 Thermodesulfobacteriota bacterium | reverse complement strand
GAAAAAGATAGCCTTGAACTCTGTTTTGTGTATGATGACCTGTCAGAAAACGGAAAGAAGAGAGTGGGATCAAGGAGAAGCAGGAGGAAGGGGAGTATGGAAAGCCATGCGCCGGCGAGCATAAAGAAGATGAGCTGCCAGAACGCCGAGGACGTGAAGCGCGCCGTGAAAGAACTGAACGTGAGCTTCATCCAGTTCTGGTTCCCGGATGTGCTCGGGTTCTTGAAGAGTTTTGCGGTGACTCCTTCGGAGCTGGAGGAAGGAATGACCGAAGGCATGGGGTTTGACGGGTCCTCCATCGAGGGATTTGCAAGGATCCAGGAGAGCGACATGATCGCGAAACCGGATCCTGCCACATTCCAGCTCGTTCCCTGGCGGGGTGTGGAACGTCCCGTGGCCCGCATGTTCTGTGACATTCTAAATCCTGATGGAACCCCCTACGAGGGAGATCCGCGTTACGTGTTCAAGAGGCTTCTCAAGAAGGTCGCGGACAGGGGCTACACTTTCTACATCGGGCCGGAACTGGAATTTTTCTACTTCAAAGACAACAAGAGCACGGAGATCATGGACGCGGGCGGTTACTTTGACGCAAGGCCTCTGGACATGGGGAGCGATCTCAGAAGGGACACGATTTTTACGCTCCAGTCCATGGGCATTGATGTGGAGTACAGCCACCACGAAGTGGCCCCTAGCCAGCATGAAATCGATCTCCGCTATGACGAAGGGCTGCGCATGGCGGACAAAACCATGACCTACCGGCTGGTGGTCAAGGAGATCGCCCGGCAGCACGGGATCTATGCGACCTTTATGCCCAAACCCATCTTCGGCATCAATGGAAGCGGTATGCACGTTCACCAGTCCCTGTTCAAAGGATCGAAGAATGCTTTTCACGATCCAGCGGACAAGTTTCACCTCTCCGACATTGCCAAGCACTACATTGCCGGGCTCATGCGCCACGCCCCGGAAATCGCGGCCGTCACCAATCAGTGGGTGAACTCCTACAAGCGGCTGGTGCCGGGATATGAAGCGCCGGTCTACGTGTCATGGGCCCGCAGAAACCGTTCCGCCATGATCCGCGTCCCCATGTACAAGCCCGGGAAAGAGACCGCAACCCGGATCGAGTTTCGGTCACCTGACCCGGCCTGCAACCCCTATCTGGCTTTTTCCGTGATGCTGGGTGCGGGCATGGACGGCATCGACAAGAAGATGGAATTGCAGGATCCGATCGAAGAGGACATTTATGAAATGAACCCTGCCGAGCGCAGGGCCCACGGCATTACAGATCTCCCTGGCAATCTTTACGCCGCCATCCTGGAGACGGAAAAGAGCAAGCTGGTCCGAGAGGTCCTGGGAGACCATATTTTCAACAAGTTCATCGAAAACAAGAAAATAGAGTGGGACACCTACCGGACCCACGTGAGCCAGTTCGAGATCGACCGGTATTTGGCGAAGCTTTAGCCGGTTGTTGAAACAGAGAATCCTTCCGTCACTCCCGCGAAGGCGGGAGTCCAGTAGAGCTAGGAAAGACTGGATTCCCGCCTTCGCGGGAATGACATAGAAGACTTCAAAGAACGATTTTTCGGGAGTTTTTTAGAATCCTTAATGAATCAAGGAGGGTAGTGATGCAGAGAAAGACAAAGAGATTCGCAATGGTAATAGCCCTGACCGTGTTCGTGGCGCTCTGGGGCGTCTGCTCGCCCACGGGTGCACAGGCTCAGATCAAACAGCTCACCATCGGTATCGGCATTGACGCGGATACCCTGAACCCGCAGGAGCAGACGACGACGCTGATCCAGAACATGTGCGCCCTGCTCTACGACACCTATCTGTACCTCACCCCAGAGGGCAAGCTCGAACCCCGTCTGGTCACCAAGTATGCGGTGTCGCCGGACGGCCTGATCTGGACCCTCACCTTGCGCCAGGGTGTGAAATTCAGCGATGGGACGCCCTTTAACGCCAAGGCCGTGAAACTGAGCTGGGACCGCGCTTTGGATTCAAAGTTGAAGGTGCCTTTGCGGTTCACCATTACCATGGTGAATGAGATCGTTGCGGTTGACGACTACACGATTCAACTCAAATTGAAGTACCCCTTTGCCCCCATGGACCAGACTCTCTCCCTGGTGGTGGCGGCCACCATTTCGCCGGCTGCTATCGAGAAGTACGGGGACGACGTTCGTAACAATCCCGTGGGTGCAGGTCCTTATAAGCTGACCGAATGGGTCAAGGGCGACCGTATCGTGATGGTCCGCAACGATGACTACTGGGGCCCGAAAGCCACGGTGGAAAAAATCATCTGGAAGATCGTGCCGGATGTCTCTACACGGGAAGCCATGTTGAGAGCCGGGCAGATCGACATCTGCTACAAACCGTCTCCTGCAAACGTGGCGGCCCTCAAGGCCGACCCCAAGATCAAGGTGGACATGCCTCTGGACACAAGAACCATCTTCATGGCGTTGCGAGGGGATCGGCCTATCCTGAAAGACAAGCGCGTGCGCCAGGCCTTCAATTACGCGGTGGACAAGAAAGCCATCGTGAAAAAGATTCTCTTCGATGCGGCTCAGCCCATGGATGGGGCAACGTCCCCCATGCTTTTTGGTTACGCCAAGATGGAAAACCAATATGACTACAATCCGGACAAGGCCAAACAGCTGCTGAAGGAAGCCAATTTTGATTTCAATCAACCGGTCCGGCTGGCCTCCCCGCAGGGCCGTTACCTCTTCGACACTCAGGTGGCTGAAGCGGTGCAGGCCTATCTCCAGGCCATCGGCGTGAAGGCCGAACTGAGAGTTTATGACTGGCCCACGTTTATGGCTGCGGTGTATGTGGTGGACAATCCCCAGATGGATGTGTCCCTGCTGGGATGGGGTCCTCTGATCATGGATGCGGATATGGCGCTGTACGGCCAGTTCACCACCTCCGTTTATCCACCCAAGGGGTTGGGCTCCGCCTTCTATTCGAATCCTGAGTTCGACAAGCGAATGGTTTATATGGATATCACTGCGGCGCGCGAATTCTATTCGGCCGAAAATCTTTCCACCTCGCTGGTGATAATGACCGACGACCACGATTATCTCCGCCACCTGAAACGGGAAACGGGAAAGGTAATTCCGGCAGGAACAACTGTAATGACTGCTTCACAGTCTGGTAAT
>JALOPA010000567.1 GCA_025454125.1 Thermodesulfobacteriota bacterium | reverse complement strand
GTCGGGCGTGATGGTTCCGATAATGATGAGATCCAGGTCCTTGGCCGTGAGTCCCGCCATGTCGAGCGCTTTGCGCGCCGCTTCCAGGGAAAGGTCCGAAGTGGCCACATCGGGATCGGCGATGCGCCGCTCCCGCACGCCGGTTCGCTGGGCGATCCACTCGTCCGTTGTCTCGAGCCCCATCTTCTGGAGATCGAAGTTGGTCAGCACCTTGGGGGGGACATAGGATCCTGTCCCGAGAATTCGTATTCCTGCCATAGGGTTCACTAGTCTTTCTGCTGAGGTTTAATGCCTAATTGCTTTTCCTTCTTGGCGATCGAAAGCCTCGTCTTCACCACCGTGTCGGGGATCAAGCTGATCGAGTCGATGCCGCACTCCACGAGAAACTCCGCGAACTCGGGGAAGTCGCTAGGCCCCTGGCCGCAAATCC
Source organism: Thermodesulfobacteriota bacterium (assembly GCA_025454125.1). The sequence goes on along the minus strand of JALOPA010000567.1, from coordinate 4,365 downwards.
CGATCTTCCGCTTTTTCTCCCTGGCCACCTTGATCACCTGGGCTACGAGCCTTTTCACGGCCTCGTTTCTTTCATCATAGAGATGGGACACGAGCGTGGAGTCCCGGTCCAGACCGAGCGCCAGCTGGGTCAGGTCATTGGACCCGATGGAGAAGCCGTCGAAGATCTCGGCGAACTGGTCCGCGCAGATGACATTGCTCGGAATCTCGCACATGACGTAGATCTCCAGGCCCTCTTCGCCCTGGACCAGGCCGAATTTTTTCATCTGGGCCACCACCTTTTTCCCTTCTTCAGCGGTCCTGCAGAAGGGGACCATCACCTTGATGTTGGTGAGGCCCATCTCGCTTCTCGCCTTGCGCAGGGCGCGGCACTCCAGCTCAAAGGCCGGCTTGTAGGTCTCATCGTAATAACGCGACGCCCCTCTCCAGCCGATCATGGGGTTGTTTTCCTTGGGTTCGTAAAGGAACCCGCCCAGCAGGTTTTCATACTCGTTGGTCTTGAAATCGGAAAGCCGCACGATCACGTCGTTCGGGTAAAAGCCGGCGGCGATTCTCGCCACGCCTTCCGAGAGCTTGTCGATGAAGAACTGCTTCTTGTCGTCGTAGACCGCCGTGATCTCGTCGATCTTGTACACCACGCCGGCAATCCGCTGCTCTGTCTTGGCCCTCTTCTTCAGGTCTTCATAGGCGATGAGCGCCAGGGGGTGAATCCCGATGTGGGAATTGATGATGAACTCCTCCCGGGCAAGACCTACGCCTTCGTTGGGGATCATGCCCTGGGAAAAGGCCTGCTCAGGAATTCCCACATTCATCATGATTTTCGTCCGGGTCTTCGGCAGCTCATCCAGATTGATGGTCTCCACCTTGAATTTGAGCAGACCGTTGTACACCACGCCCGTTTCCCCTTCGCAGCAGGAGACCGTGATCTCCTGGCCCGGTTTGATGATCTCATCCCCGTTGCCGGTGCCGATGACGCAGGGAATGCCCAGTTCCCGGGAGACGATGGCCGCGTGGCAGGTTCGGCCGCCCCGGTTGGTCACGATGGCGGAAGCGATCTTCATGATCGGTTCCCAGTCCGGGTCGGTCATGCTCGTGACCAGGACTTCCCCTTCCTTGAATTTTCCTATGTCCGCGGAGGTTTCGATGACCTTGGCGACTCCACATCCCACCTTGCTTCCCACGGCAATGCCTGTAACCAGGACCTCTCCCTTCTGAAGAATAGAGTAGGTCTCATAGGTGTTGATGTTCCTCTGGGAGTGAATCGTCTCAGGCCTGGCCTGCACGATAAAAAGCTTGCCGGTCCCTATGTTCACCCCGTCTCCGTCCTTGGCCCACTCGATGTCCATGGGCTTGAAGTGCCCCGCCTCTTTGCTGTAGTGGTCTTCGATGATGCACGCCCATTCGGCGAGTTTCAGGATCTCGTCATCTTCGAGCACATAGCGGTGTCTTTCGCTGAGGGTGACGGCGACGTTTTTGGTCGTGGCGTCATCTTCCAGGGAATAGACCATCTTGATGTCCCGGTCTCCGACCTTGCGGTGGATGATCGACCGCTTGCCCTGTTTCAGGGTCGGCTTGAAGACAAAATACTCGTCCGGATTCACCGTGCCCTGGACCACGTTTTCGCCCAGACCGTAGGCTCCGGTGATGAACACCGCATCCCTGAACCCGGATTCCGTGTCGATCGTGAAGATGACTCCTGAGTAGGCCGAGTCGCTCCGCACCATCTTCTGAACGGCAATGGAAAGAGAAACGTCGAACTGCCCGAACCCTTTGTCGTGGCGGTAGGAAATGGCCCGGTTGGTGAAGAGGCTTGCAAAACACCTCTTGCACGCATCCAGAACGCTCATCTTGCCACGGATGTTCAGGTACGTCTCCTGCTGGCCTGCGAAAGAGGCATCCGGCAGGTCCTCGGCCGTGGCGGATGAGCGGATCGCCACGTCCAGGTTGTCCATTCCCCCCAGGCCGAATTCCTCAGCCAGTTTGTCATATCCCAGATAGATCGCCTGGGTGAGATCCGGAGGGAACTCGGCGTGTCGGATGATGTCCCTCACCTCTCTGCCTTTTCTCATCAGATTGCTGAGGTCGCGGGTGTCCAGGTCTTTGAGGATTTTCTTGATCTCGTCTTCAATGCCCGCATACTTCAGGAAGTAGCGGTAGGCATAGGCCGTGATGGCGAACCCGTTGGGAATGTTGATGCCCTGCTGGTGGAGTTTTTGATACATTTCCCCCAGGGAAGCGTTCTTTCCGCCCACCATGGGAATGTCCTCTATGCCGACCTCATTGAACCAAAGAATAAAACGCTTGCTCTTGTCCGTAGCCATGAGCCATCTCCTTCGTTAAAGGAATTCCAGGGTGGAACACCGGACACTGCCAGGAAATCTACTGATTTCAACAAATAACGCCGTTGTATTTCTACCATTCCCAGGCTGGGATTGTCAATTGACAAAATGTGTTCTACAAGGAACGCAAAAACCTCCATGCGCCCCATCCGCGCGGGAAAAAGGAGCCACAGCTTCGGCTTATGAACACCTTCTCATCAGACAAACCCGCTCTGTTGATCATTGACATGGTGAGGGACAATCTCAACGAAAGCAGACCTGTGCCCATCACCCCTTTGGCTCGAAAGGCTTTTTGATCCGATCAACCGCTTGTCCAAAGCATTCAGAAACGCCTCCTGGCCTGTAGTCTTTGCCACGGACGCCTTTGCAAAGGGAGACTTCATCTTTGGGGGCAAAATGAAACCTCACTCCCTGACGGGAACACCCGGAGCGGAGGTGGCACCTGAGCTGGACCGAGGGCCCGAAGACCTGTGGCTCCCGAAACCGCGCTTTTCCGCTTTCTTCAGGACCGGCCTTGAGGATTGGCTGAAAGCGAGGGAGGTCACTCTGTGCGCGGTGGCTGGGATCACGACCAACTTCTGCGTCCTCACCACGGCCATGGATGCCCTTTGCTGCGACTTCAAGACCGTGATCCTGGAAGACTGCACCACGGCAGGCACGGAAGCCATCAACCGGCAGACTCTGGAGATCTACCGCAAGAATGTTCTCTATCCGCTTTTCAGGATCATGCCGTCCGAACAGCTCTTGGCGGAACTCAGCAGGGAGCATAGAGCTCAGAGCTGAGAGCAAAACCTTCTTGAGCCGTTTTGTTTCTTGCTCTTTGCTCCCTTTCCATTACTTCTCTTGAGTCCCTTGGGGCTTATTCCCCGCGGCTTGCCACGAATTCGTCATACCGGCGAAAGCCGGTATCCAGAAAGCCTGACTGGATTTCCCCGTATCAAGTACGGGGCAGGCAGTGTCAAGCACAGAATGACGGCATGGGAGAGAAGACGATACCCCGCTGCTTTCAGCGGGGTCTCTAACTTGGCCAAATTGGCAATCCAATTGACAAATTGGCCACCTTAGGGTAGGCTGCCTTTCATGATCCGCAGAACGCTTGAAAAGAAGCTTAAGGAATTGGCCCGTTCGTTCTCTGTGGTCACCGTAACAGGCCCGCGGCAATCCGGCAAGACAACGCTTGTGCGAAGCGCTTTTCCTCAAATGTCCTATGTTTCTCTTGAGGACCTAGACAGCAGGGAATTCGCAGAAGATGACCCGCGTGGCTTCTTGGCCACCTATGAAAAAGGGGCGGTCATCGACGAGGCCCAACGCGTACCGGCGCTTTTCTCTTACATTCAAGGGAAAGTGGACGAGGCGAACAGACCCGGTATGTATGTGCTAAGCGGCTCTCAGAACTTTCTGCTCCATGAGAGAATCTCCCAGAGTCTTGCCGGCCGAGTCGGCATTCTGAATCTTCTGCCGCTCAGCATCGAAGAGTTGGGCCGTCAGGCCGGAAAGAGGTCGAGGTATGAAGACTTCCTTTTTTCAGGCTTTTATCCGCGTCTCTATGACCGACCTGTTGCGCCGCTCGACTGGTATCCGGCCTACATCCAGACCTATGTCGAACGTGATCTCAGGCTGATCAAAAACGTCACCGATCTTGCGTCTTTTCAACGGTTCATTCGCCTCTGTGCAGGGCGCATCGGGCAGATCTTGAACCTGAGCTCTCTCGCCATCGACTGCGGTATCAGTCACAACACGGCAAAATCCTGGCTTTCCGTTCTGGAGGCGAGTTTTATCCTCTACCTTCTCAAGCCCCATTACCGGAACTTCAGCAAACGCCTGATCAAAATGCCCAAGCTCTATTTTGTTGACCCTGGATTGGCTTGCTTCCTATTGGGGATATCCAGCCCCGGGGAAGTGGATTCCCATCACCTAAAGGGCGGGCTCTTTGAATCCATGATTGTCTCCGAGTTGCTCAAGTATCGTCTTCATCGTGGATTTCAGCCCGGGTGCTATTTGTGGCGGGACAAAACGGGTCATGAGGT
>JALOPA010000566.1 GCA_025454125.1 Thermodesulfobacteriota bacterium | reverse complement strand
TCTCCTTGATCCACCCAGGCCGTCAAAAGCTTGTGCGCAACGGCGAGCACCACCGGCCCCACGAACAGGCCGATGATGCCGAAGGCGATCAGGCCGCCTATGACGCCGACAAAAATGAGCAGCAGAGGAAGATCCGCCCCTTTCTTGATCAGAATGGGTCGCAGGAAGTTGTCCATGCTTCCGACCACCACGGTCCAGATCAGAAGAAACGTTCCCCAGCCTGTGCCAACGCTCCAGTAGGTCCAGACCACAGCCAGGGCCAATACGGGCACTGCACCGATCTGGGCGATCGCGAGCATGAACAAAAAGGAACTCCGGCGATGGTCAGGCCCACACCGCCGAGGATGGATTGGACCAGAGCGGTCACCACCACACCGAGAGCGACGCCGCGGACGGCCTGTCCGGCCAGCCGGACCGAGTGCTCCCCCTGTTCCCCCGCCAGCCGACGCGAAAACCGCCGAATCCAGGATGCCGCCTGCTCCCCCTTGGCGTAGAGGAGTGCGGCGAACACCACGGTGAGCAGAAATTGCAGGACCAGGAATCCGAAGCCGCCTACTTCTGCCGCAAACCACTTGAGAACGATGCCGCCGTAGGGGGCCAGCTTCTTCATAAAATCCTGCACTCCCGCGACCGCTATCTTTTGCCAGGCCGCGACCAGGTCGTCACCGAAAAGCGGCACCCGGTCGAGCCAGGCCGGGGGCGGCGGTACTTCGAAGGTGGAAAGCGACTTCACCCAACCGGCAATCTGGTCCGCGTTCGACACAATCGTGCCGATAGCCAGCCAGAGAGGCACAACGAGAACACAGAGAAGGACCACGGTCATGACGGCTACGGCCAGCGACCGGCGGCGCCACAGGCGGCTCTGGATTGCGATCATCAAGGGCCAAGTGGCCACCACGATGGTCACCGCCCAGATCGCGGCTCCCAGGAAAGGCTGCAATATCCAGAGCGATGTGCCGATAAGCGCTCCCAGGAAAAGAACGGCGAGAAATGTTCGGGTGATGTCGCGTCGTATTTCGGTCATGGCCGGTCACCTCTCCGAGATAATTGGACTTGAGAGCAATCTTTGGAAATTCAAACAATAAAAATATCGATCTTTGGTCTAGGAGTGAAGAGCACAGAACTCCCGATGCAGGCCTTTGGCCGCAACCAAAATCTGGCCTGCTGTTTGAGGCTTGAGGATCGCTTCGCTTGAGGTTTACCCGCCTTCGGCGGCGCCGCAGGTGACCAGGGTTTGAGGCGAAACCGTTTTTGCCTCCAACCTCTGACCTCCAACCTCCAACTTCTCCGCAAGTCGTAGAGAAGTTACGCTCAGGCCTCCGTAGAACCGATCCCCAGCTTTTCTGCAAAACGAACGAGATCGGCCAGAGATTGCGCGCCCATCTTTTCCATCACACGGCCGCGGTGCACCTTTATCGTCTTCTCCGACGTGCCGAGCTCGAAGGCCACCTGCTTGTTCAGCATGCCCCTGACCACGAGACGGAATACCTCGCGTTCCCGTGGAGTGAGGGTGTCCAGCCTTGCCCGCAGCATATTCGTTTCACTCTGCTCTTGCCGCAAGAGGCGGTGCTTCTCGATGCCGCGGTAAACCGCACCCAGAAGTTCCCTGTCTTCAAAGGGCTTTTGAAGAAAATCCATAGCACCCGCCTTGAAGGCTCGTACGCTTGCGGGAACCGTCCCGTGGCCGGTGATAAAGATGATGGGGAAGGAAATGCCCTTTTCGGACAAACGGTCCTGGAGGTCAAGGCCGCTCACTTTCGGCATCTTGATATCGAGGATGAGGCACCCCGGCGCATCAGGGTGGCTGAAATTCAAAAACTCAAAGGCCGACGCAAAAGCCTTCGCGTCATGTCCTGCCGATCGAAGCAAACGCTCCAGGGCTTTTCGCACAGACGGATCGTCGTCGACGACGTACACGATGGGCTTTTCCTCTGTCACGACGGATCTCCCAGGTGTGCCGGCAGAGTGAAGGCAAAGGTGGCGCCCCCTTCCTTGTTGTTTGAAGCCTCCAGGGTTCCGCCGTGGGCCTTGATGATTCTCTGGCTGATGGACAGCCCCATGCCCAATCCTTCAGGTTTGGTTGTGTAAAAGGGCTCGAAAAGGCGCTCAATATTGTTTTCGTCAATGCCGGTTCCAAAATCCGTCACAGACGCCCTTACGGCCGCACCATCCGCCGTTGCAGTTCTTACGACGATCTTGCGCTGAGCTCGCGGAGAATTCCTCATGGCGGCCGCACTGTTCAGAATCAGGTTCAAAATCACCTGCTGCAATTGGACGCGGTCTCCCCTGACGCCCTGCAAAGGCTTGCTCAACTCCATGGTAATCGACAAGCCTTGGAGAACCGATTCACCCCGAACGAGACTGACCACCTCCCGAATCGTTTCATTGAGATCCAGGTTTTCCTCCCGAGGCTTTTCCTTTTTCACAAGCGCCCTTACTTTCCGTACCACATCGCTGGCACGCCTGTCATCCCTGACGATATCCTCCAAGATCTGCCGGACTTCGCTGATGTCCGGCGGAGATTGGCGGAGAAATCGCTCCGCGGCCCCCGCATTGCTCAAAATCGCCGTCAGGGGTTGGTTGATCTCATGGGCCAGCGAACTGGTGAGTTCCCCCATCGTGGCGATCCGGCTCACGTGGGCCAGTTCTTCCCTGCGCTGCCGGTCCTCCGCCTCGGTCCTGAGCCGCTCCGTGATGTCCCGCGCCGCTGCATAAATCACGGGGCCTGCCGGTGCGGCCGTCCACTCCAGCCAGCGGTAGGCGCCGTCCTTGGAGCGATAGCGGTTTTCAAAATAAATCAGTTTCCGCTGCGACGCCAGAGTGGCCATGGCCTCTCCTGTCCTCGCCAGGTCGTCTGGGTGGACGAAGTCGAGGAAGCGCTTCGCCATGAGTTCTTCTCGCCCATAGCCAAGAATGCTTTCCCAGGCGGGATTCAGTCGCAGGAAATATCCCTCCGTGTTGGCAATGCACAGCAAGTCCAGCGTGACGTTGAAGAATTGATCCAGTTCCTCGGTCTTTTGCCAGAGCAGCTGCTCTGCCGATCTTCTCCGCCGTTTCTGGATCAAGAGCCCGGCGATCAGAAAGGACTGCGCCATGATAAAGGCCAGGCCGCCGATGAGGTAATATCTGAAATCCCAAAAAGTAGGCTCCCTGTTGATGACGATGCTCCCCTCCGGAAGCGCGGTCTCTCTCAGATTCCAGCGTTTGAGCTGGCGCCAGTCGAACATGGCCAAATGGGGCACCTCCAGAACATCCGGGATCTTCTCCGGAGTTTTGGCGCCTCTGAGAAGTTCCAGTGCCAGCTGGCCTGCCCTGGTTCCAATGTACTCGAAACTGATCAGAGAGCCCCCCGCGATGCCATATCCGAGCGCGACTTCGTACACCCCAAAAACCGGCACACTGGAGACCTCCCCCAGCCGTTTCCCCACCTCCCTGGTGGTGTAATTTCTCCCGGTCGC
>JALOPA010000565.1 GCA_025454125.1 Thermodesulfobacteriota bacterium | reverse complement strand
TCCGCCATGCTCTGGGTGCTGTGCCACATGGTGTCGTAGATCACCAGAGCCTTTCGCTTGGGTTTCTGCTCGCTCCACTCCACGTACGCTTTCACGATCTTCATGGGATCCTTCCGCCACATGATGCCGTGATCGGGAAGAATCATGTCGATCGGCAGCCCCATGGCTTGGACCTTTTGCACGAGCTTCAGGATCAGAGGGGCGTAGAGCAGCAGGATGTTGGCGAAATACTTCTTCGCATGAGGCATGATCGCATCGCCGATTTCATCGTCGAATCTCTCCAGGCCGGCGTAGTGCTGCCCAAAACCGTCACTGGAAAACAGGATCTTGTCCTCTTTGGCATAGGTAAACATGCTGTCCGGCCAGTGAACCATTCTGGTTTCCATGAAGACCAGGTTCTTCTTCCCCAGGTTGAGCTGGCCGCCGTCTTCTACCGGATGATAATTCCACTTCTGCTGGAAGTGTTTGGTGAGATTCTTGTGGCCTGCCTTTGAGCAATAGACCGGTTTGTCTTCCCCGATGCGGTGCATCACTCGCGCGAGTCCACCTGAGTGGTCCATTTCCGTGTGATTGCTGATGACATAGTCGATTTTCCTGGGATCCACGATCTGGCTGATCCGCTCGATCAGTTCATCCGCGAATTCCTTTTTCACCGCATCTACCAGAGTGATCTTTTCATCCATGATCAGGAATGCATTGTATGTCGTTCCCTGCTTTGTGGAATACCCGTGAAAATCTCTGATGTTCCAGTCAATCGCGCCAACCCAGTAGATTCCTTTCGCAACCTCTAACGGCTTCATAAGCAGCTTCCTCCATCCGATTCAAAAGTCATGGGCCTTTTCAGCCCGAGATTCAGGTATTGTGAGGATAAAGGTCGAACCTTTTCCTTTTTCGCTTTTGAAATCCAAAGAGCTTCCCGGATGATCTTCGATGATTCTCTTGCAGATGCTCAACCCGAGACCCGTTCCTTGTTTCTTGGTCGTGTAAAAGGGAGAGAATATTTTCCCCTGTTCTTCTACGGGAATCCCAACTCCTTCGTCGGATATACTAATCTTCACAAGGCCTTGCTTCAACCCTGAAACAAAAGAAATTTTCCCCGCCTGCCCCATGGCTTCCAGTGCATTCTTGGCCAGATTCAGCAGAACCTGCTCGATCCTGGCTTTGTCGCCGCGGACAAAGATCTCATCCCGATCCGTCCTGAACTCAAGCCGGATGCTGCGTTTGTCGCAGTCTTCTTTGATGAAGTCCTGCACTTGCCTGAGGAGCGCGTTGATATCGAACGCCTTCAACTCCAAGGCCCGAGGAAGGTAGAACTCCCGCATCTCCTTCAGAAGACTCTCCAGCCTCTGAACTTCGCTGGCGATGATGTTGAGCTTTGCGAGGCTTTTTTCGTCTCTGCTTTCCTTGACCAGCTGCCGCGCAAACCCTCCGATCATCATCAGAGGATTCTTTATTTCGTGGCTGATCTCCGCGACCACCTGACCGAGCGCGGCGAGGCGCTCCGCCCGATTGATCCGCTCCTGCAGCGCTTTGGTCTCCGTCAGATCTCGAACAATGGCGGTGAAATAGAGCTCCCCATCGGCAAGGGAAATGGAAAAGGAGATGTCCGCGGGAAACGCGTCCCCGTTCTTGCGACGGGCCATGATTTCCGTGTGATGGCCGATTCGCCGGGGCACGCCGGTTTCGATGTACCGGGCCACCGCCCGATGATGGTCCCGGCTGCAGTCGGGGGACATGATCAGATCGAGATCCCGGCCCAGGACCTCCTCTCTGGAGTAGCCGAATATTTTTTCCGCTGCTTTGTTGAAGAAGAGGACTTTCTGCTTCCGGTCAATGGTGACAAAGGCTTCATTGGTGTTTTCAACAGCGCCCTTCAGGACAGCGAGCTCATCAATGTCATCGTCCTTGTCTTCCATTTCCGGTGTCAGCACCCACAAAGGGATGAAGAACAGCCGTTTGGCTTTTTGAAATAGTCACAGAAAAAGGCCGTGGAGGTCCCTCTAAAAACAGAAAACGAAGAGCATGCGGGAAAGACCACCCTGATAAGGGGCAGCGAAGGCGGGCGGCGAGATTTCACCGGCACCTGCCAGCAAGGTCGCTCCTGGCGAGTCCTCGGGCAGCCCTCCGCCCGCCTCACCCATGGCCTAAAACCAGCCACGGTGGTGTGGCGCCTTCGTTGTTCTGTTTTTAGAGGGACCCCCATGGCCTGAGCCATCCATTTCAAAAAGCCAAACGGTCACGCTGAAGGGATGTTACGGGGAGGGAAGGAAGACCTTCCCTCCCCAAAAGGAGAGCGTGGAAAGAAAAAAGATGTGGGCAAAAACGATTACGCGGCTTCGAGTTTCTGTCTGGCCGCCATGTCCATAAGCACCCTCTCTTTTCCCTTGTCCAGCCCGAGGGCTTTTCTCTTCTTGTTGATATGATCGATCATCAGTTGGGCCATTTCATGAGGATCGACTGCAAATCCCCACTTCCCGAAACCCATCCCTTCCAGGCCGTCGAAAAGGAGTTTGTGGAACTTGGTCCCCTCAACCATCGGGAAGGTGACTCCAAACACGGTGAACACACCGGAGGCCACAAAATACTGACCGATGCAGATGGCCTTTTCGCTCATCCACTCCGGAGCCGCACCGGCCACGGGCAGATCGGCGAGGCAGTCCCCGAGCCCCCCGACCTTCACCATCTCGGCGCAGGCGGTGAGAATCCGGCTGTTGTCGACGCAGGATCCCAAACCGAGAACCGGCGGCATGCCCACGGTCTCACAGACCTCCTTCAAACCAGGCCCCGCCAGGTGCGCCGCTTCAGGAGTGTACAAGCCTGCCTTGGCCAGCGCGATCTGGGAACACCCCGTCTGCACCACCAGGATGTCGTTCTTGATAAGCTCTTTGACGAGTTCCACGTGGACCCAGTCCTGTTTGACCCTGGGATTGGTGCACCCCACGACACCGGCGACTCCCCGGATTCTGCCGTTGATGATGTTGTCGTTCAGCGGCGTGTAGGAAGCCCGGAAAGTGCCGCCGAGCATGTAGTTGATATACTCGTGAGAGAAGCCGTGAATCCCCATGCTCTTGATGTTGGGGATCTCAATGGGCAGTTTTCTGTTCTTGAACCGGATGATCGCGTTTTCGACGATAGCATCCGTACACTCTCTCGCCTTGT
>JALOPA010000564.1 GCA_025454125.1 Thermodesulfobacteriota bacterium | reverse complement strand
GATCTCCTTCAGGAGGGGGTGCTGGGCCGATGCCGATGGGCACCAAACCAGGAGCAGAGCCAGCACAAAAAGCCGCAGAACCGATCCCATGAGCATCTCCTGCTAAGGCAAGAAGGAAAGACCGAGAATAAGCTGAACTGTTACTGGCAAACAATATCCCAGGAGGGAAGCGAAAGCAATCACCCAATGCAATCCGTGGCCGCAAAGGCCAAGTATACAGTAGGCAGTATGAAGTAGGCAGTCATCCTGGGTGCCTGCTTTTCACTGCATACTGCCTACTCCATACTGCTTACTCCTGGCCTTGCCGTGAAAGGCCTCAATCAGGGTTGACAGGCTTTAGAGTCATCTTATTTTGTTTTTGTGTTGTTCACTTAAAGTTTGAAGGCCGAAACACAAAAAATATCGCAAAGTTAAATCTGGAGGATTTGAACATGCGTTTTGATAAGTTCACGTTGAAATCGCAGGAAATGATCCAGAGCGCCCAGCACCTGGCCGAACGGTTCGGGCACCAGCAGATTGAGCCCGAACACCTGGCAAGAGCCCTTCTGGAACAAAAGGAAGGAGTGATTCCTCCTCTGCTTGGAAAGATCGGGGCCAACCAAAATCAGCTCATCAGAGAACTCGAGTCTGTTTTGGAGCGGATGCCGAGCGTGTCCGGCTCGGGCACAGGCCAGGTTTACCTGTCGCCCCGCGCGAAAAGTGTGCTGGACAGAGCCTTTTCTGAAACGGAGCAGATGAAGGATGAGTATGTGAGCCTGGAACACATCCTTCTTGCCGTGCTGGAAGAAAAAGACGGAAAGGCCGCAAGAGCCCTTGCCGCCTCGGGCGTGACCCGGGAGGCCGTGCTCAACGCCCTTGTGGAGATCCGGGGAGGCCAGAGAATCACGGACCAGAACCCGGAAGACAAATACCAGGCCCTCGAACGGTTCAGCCGTGACCTCACGGCCATGGCGTCCAAAGGGAGCCTCGATCCGGTGATCGGCAGAGACGAAGAGATCCGACGGGTCATTCAGGTCCTCTCCAGGAGGACAAAGAACAACCCGGTGCTGATCGGGGAGCCGGGCGTCGGCAAAACAGCCATTGTGGAAGGTCTGGCCCAGAGGATCATCCAGGGGGACGTGCCAGAGACCCTCAAGGGCAAGCGGGTGGTCGCCCTGGACATGGGAGCTCTCATTGCCGGAGCCAAGTACCGCGGGGAATTCGAGGACAGGCTGAAAGCGGTTCTCAAGGAAGTGACGGATGCGCACGGCGAGATCATCCTCTTCATCGACGAGATGCACACCCTGGTGGGTGCCGGAGCCGCGGAAGGCGCCGTGGATGCCTCCAACATGCTCAAGCCGGCTCTGGCCAGGGGCGAGCTCAGGTGCGTGGGCGCCACCACGATCAAGGAGTACCGGAAGCACATCGAGAAGGACGCGGCTCTGGAAAGACGCTTCCAACCGGTGGTGGTGGAAGAGCCGAGCGTGGAGGACACCATTTCCATCCTGCGGGGGCTCAAGGAGAAGTACGAGGTCCATCACGGGGTGCGCATCAAGGACTCCGCGCTGGTCGCGGCAGCCACCCTGTCGCACCGCTACATCACCGATCGCTTTTTGCCGGACAAGGCGATCGATCTCATCGATGAGGCCACCTCCAGGCTCCGAATAGAAATCGACAGCATGCCTGCGGAGATCGACGCAATCCAGAGAAAGATGACCCAGCTCGAAATCGAGCGAGAGGCGCTGAAAAAAGAGAAGGACCCGGCCTCCAGAGGGCGGCTGGAAAAGCTGGAAAAGGAACTCACGGAGCTCAAGGCCCAAAAGGAGGAAATGGGAGGCCACTGGAAAAAGGAAAAAGAGGCGATCTCCAAGATCCGCGAAATCAAGGAAAAGCTCGAGTCCACAAAGACCGAGGCCCAGCTGGCCGAGCGGCAGGGGGATCTCTCCAGGGCTGCGGAGCTGAAGTACGGCACGCTCATTGCCCTGGAAAAGAATCTGGAGCAGGAGAAAAGGAATCTGGACCAGCTCCAGGTCCACCGGAAAATGCTGAAGGAAGAAGTGGACAGCGAGGACATCGCCGAGGTGGTGGGGAAATGGACAGGCATCCCCGTGAGCCGGCTGATGGAGGGAGAGAGGGAAAAGCTTCTCCGCATGGAAGACCGACTCGAGCGCCGGGTGATCGGCCAGCAGAACGGCGTCGTCGCGGTGGCCAATGCCGTGCGCAGAGCGCGCTCCGGCCTCCAGGATCCCAACCGGCCCATCGGGTCCTTCATTTTCATGGGACCTACGGGCGTCGGCAAGACCGAGCTGGGACGGGCCCTGGCCGAATTCCTCTTTGACGACGAAAAGTACATGATCCGGCTGGACATGTCCGAGTACATGGAGAAGCACTCGGTGGCGCGGTTGATCGGCGCTCCTCCGGGTTACGTGGGTTACGAGGAAGGAGGCCAGCTCACCGAGGCGGTGCGGCGGCATCCTTACTCGGTCGTGCTTTTCGACGAAATCGAGAAGGCCCACCCGGACGTGTTCAATGCGCTCCTCCAGATTCTGGATGACGGAAGAATGACGGACGGCAAAGGCCGCACCGTGGATTTCAAGAACACGGTGATCATCATGACCTCCAACGTGGGCAGCCAGTGGATCTATGAGCTGGCGGGGAAGGGCGACAAGGAGGTGGAGAGCCGGGTCATGGAGGCCCTTCGGAGCACCTTCAGGCCGGAGTTCCTCAACCGCGTGGACGAGATCGTGATCTTCAACTCCCTCGGCACCGAGGAGATCAAGAAGATCGTGGACATTCAGATCGCCACCCTGTCCAAGCGGCTGGAGGGGAACAAAATCGCTCTGGCGCTGACCGACAGGGCCAGAGAGTTTCTGGCAAAGACAGGCTTTGACCCTGTTTACGGCGCAAGGCCTCTTAAAAGAACGATCCAGCACCTGATCCAGGACCCGCTGGCGGTGAAGATCCTGGACGGGAGCATTAAGGACGGGGATCGGGTCACGGTGGACGCGGAAAGAGGAGAATTGGTCTTCAGAAGTAAATGAGGTTCGAAGCCCAGGATCCCTGATGAGAAGGCACTATTTCCTAGTGTCGCGTCTCACAAATAAGTTGTCATCTCGACCGGAGGGAGAGACTAGTGTCGCGTCTCACAAATAAGTTGTCATCTCGACCGGAGGGAGAGATCTTTTAAGTGCGCCGAACGCCAAGATTTCTCACTTCGTTCGAAATGACATTTTAATCATGGTACTTTTGAGACGCGACACGGGCAGGATGATGAAAAAGGTTCTTGGTTGCGGGTCGCTCAATAACGCTCAGATACAAGGGTGCACACCAGTCACAGGTGACGAGTAAATAGTAACGAAACAAAAACCCAACTCGTCACTCGTTACTCGTCACTTGTCACTTTCATGACACGTGGGCGTTTTTCAGCAACCCGCTCAATTTACCGTGGAGTCTCGGGCCTCTTTTGCAGCTTGTCCCTCAGCTTCAGGGAGCATTGGAAATTCACGATCCGCCGGGAATCCAGAACGATGCGCTCCCCTGTCTTGGGGTTCCTTCCTTTTCTGGCCCACTTGAATTTGACCCTGAACTTGCCGAAGCCGGAGATCAGCACCTGATCCCCTTTTTCAAGGGCTTTCTTGATGATTTCAAACGT
>JALOPA010000563.1 GCA_025454125.1 Thermodesulfobacteriota bacterium | reverse complement strand
TGCAGCCGGCCGTTGCCGTAAGCCAGGGGGTGGCAAACCCCGGGTTTTTCTTTGGAGCATGCGCCTTGACCCTCATCGTGGCTCGCACGCTTGGTGGAAGGATCCTGGATCGTTACAGCCGGGAAAGCGTTATCGTGCCCTGTGTCGTAGCGTTCATCGCATCCATGGCCCTTCTCGCGTTCTCGAAAACCCTTCCCATGTTCATTGTGGTCGCCGTCATTTATGGGGCAGGGATTGCCTTCTTTTTTCCCATTATCGTTGTTTACACGATCGAGCGAGCGGGGGGCGCAGCCCGGGGGCCTGCGATGGGAACCTTCACAGCGGCCGGGGATCTGGGGGGAGGACTTGGGGCCGTGGTCATGGGAGCTGTGGTCCGCCTCACGAGTTACCGGTTCATGTTCCTTTGTCTGGCCTTGGTTGCCGCCATGAGCCTCTGGTATTTTAATCATTTCATGAGGCGAAGAAGCGAGGACTCCCAACAGGGGATCTGATTCTGATTTTAGAGGGACCCCCATGGCCTGAACCATTCATTTCAAAGGACTAAACTGTTACAGAATCTTCAGCTTTTAGGGGCTTCCGAGCGGCGGGAGCCTTTTTTTCTGAGAAGCACGTGCTCCAGGAGGAGGACCAGGAAGATCCCCGTGATCAGGCTGTTGGCCACAAAGATCTGAAGGGACCCGGGCAGGGCGTCGAAAAGGGTCTGAGGAAGAAACGCCACGAGCGTCCCCAATAGAAGCGGAATGCCCACAACGAAGTAGTCCCTTGAGGCGAGAGGCTTGGAGGCGATCGTGGAGATGCCGATTCCGATCTGGCCTCCCAGACCGACGCACAAGGCGGCTCCCACGACCGGCGCCGGCACAAGGGAGAGCAGCGCCGCAAGCTTCGGGAAGAAGGCGGCGGCGAGCAGTAAAAGACCGCAATAGCCCACGGCATATCGGCTCGCCACCCGAAGGACCAGGACAACTCCTGGGCTCATGCTGAAACTCACCGTTCCCACCACTCCGAATATTCCGCAGCACACCCCGGCCACGCCATTGAACAGCAGGCCGCGGCTGATGGACCTCTTGAGCCTCTGCTCATCGGTAATGACGGCAATCCCCTGTAGACTGCCCAGGCTGTTCACCATGACGGCAAGGTAGGCGCAGGCAAAGGCCATGACGGCTTGCCAGTGGAAGCCGGGAGAGGAGGGGAGCTTCAGAAGAGAGAGGGAAAGCCAGGGGGAGCCGGCCAACTCGGCAAAGGAGAGGCGGCCGAGAAAATAGAAAAGCAGCGAGCCCAGAACCATTCCGAGAAGGATGGAGACGGTCTTCCAGAAACCTTGAAGCCAGTGGGACAAGCTGGCGATGAGAAGGACGAGCAACACACTGATGAGGAACACGCCGCCCTCAGTTGAACTGCCACCGGTCATAAACGCAATGAGCGGGCGGATCAGCCCGAGGGAGACGAGCATTAGGATGACGCCGATGACGTTGGGAGTAAAGAAGACGGTCACCCTCTCGAGTTGTCCAGAGAGCACCGTGAGGATCAGAAGGCCCGCTCCGAGAATCATGCCGCCCTGGATGGTGGGAAGCCCCAGGGGAGCTGTGAGAATGAAGGCCAGCAGGAGTGCGGTGGACGGGCCTTCGAGAAGCGGATAGCGGTGACCCCACGAGGACTGAAGCCATGTGAAAAGCCCTGATGTGAGCAGGGTCATTTGCAGGAAATACCCCTTGTCGAGTGCACCGGGGGGGAAAGACCCGACGCTCAGGCCGGCAGTGATGATGAGACCGGGAAACATGATCATGGCCCACTGGAACCCATAGAGAAGCGCGTGCCGAATGGGCGGGTGATCGTCGATGTTGTAGAGGTAACTGGGTTTCATGATTTGGAAAAGACACTCAAATTCTTAACAGATCGGATTCCTCGGCGTCAAGGGGTCGGTGGCACGGGGGAATGGTGGCACGGACAAGCAGAGCTTGTCCGTGGCGTCGTGTGGGAGATAAGGAGGCTGTAAACCCGGGCAAAACTCCGCCGGAGGCGGGCAGAAGTTTGTCCATGAAACCTCGGGATAGGAAAGAGGATGGGTGGCACGGACAAGCTCGGCTTGTCCGTGGTTGCCCGAGGTGAGTCAGACTTTAAAACCGGACCAGGAAGAGTTATATTGGAGGCGTGAAAGGGTGAGAAAGATGAAACAGGCGCAAGGTCGGGTCACATCTATCGGTGAAGAGGGAACAGCTCGGGTCAGGATCATAACCGATGACGGCTTGCCCGGATGCTCCTCAAAATCAGAGCATTGCCACCACTGTTCGGAAGGGACATCCTCTTTGGTGATCAAGGTCTCCAACAGGGCAGGGGCAGGAGTGAATGACCATGTCTCGATCCTCTTCAAGCGCGGGGCTGTGCTGAAGAGCGTCCTGATTCTCCTGGGAATTCCCATGGTCGGAATTCTCGCAGGCGCGATCCTGGGGACCTCCCTCTATGAAAATTCCAGGCTGTCGCAGGAGGGTGCTTTCATGGCCGGTTCGGCCTGCTTTGGTGCTGCCCTTGTTCTCGCCTTCGTAACCTACCGGCAGTTTTCCGGAGACCTCCAGCCTTACATCGACCAAGTGATCGCTCCAAAACCCGCCTCTCAGGGGACGATCGACCCGGTGTGCGGGATGGAAGTGGATCCTGCAAGGGCTGCCGTGAAAATCGACTATGAGGGAAAAACCTATTTTTTCTGCAATCCGGGCTGCCTGGAAGCCTTTATTCGGGAGCCTTCAAGATATCTTGTCGCAAAGAGGGAGGCACAAAGGTGCAACCCGCCATATTAGTGGCGGGCAAGAGGCGCATAGGCACAAAGAAAGGGACAAAGGCACAAAGATGCAAAGGCACAAAGCAAAACAAGGGACATAGTCACACAGGCACAGAGGGACAAAGCAGAGGACTTCTTCTTTTCTTCGCCCTTTGCATCTTTGTCCCTTTGTCCCTCTACCTATCGGCCTCAGCCGACAGTGGTTTTGAAGGCACAGGGAGCTGGATGATACAGCGGGTCCCCTGGCCAGGCACCCTCTCGATATAGATCTCTCCCATGTTTTTCTTGGCCGCAAGCTGGGCAATGGGCAGTCCGAACCCGGTTCCATGAGACTTTGAGGAGTAGAAGGGTACGAAAAGATTGTCCATGTCCTCCTGGTTCGGTGGTTTTCC
>JALOPA010000562.1 GCA_025454125.1 Thermodesulfobacteriota bacterium | reverse complement strand
GCTGGAGACCTTCGACCACCTGATTGAATTCTCCGGGGCTGAGCTGGTCCGTGAGGTGGTAGAGGAGCCAGACCGTGGCCAGGTTTTCGGACTTGGCGCCGGCCCACGTCATGGAGACCCGGTCCGACTCGGGCTTGTGGTCCGGCCTGGGCAAGTAAAAGGTGCTCTGATAGCGAAAGAGGTCGTGCTCGTTGATCAGGGGGTCCAGGGTGTTCCAGTTGAGTTGCAGCGCAGCGGTGTACACCAGGGGTTTGAAGATGGACCCCAGCTGCCGCTTGGCGTCTGTGGCGCGGTTGAAAAACCGGTCGAAAAAGCCGCCCACCATGGCTCGCACCATTCCTCTCTGGACCACGATGATGCCGCCTTCCAGCTCAGGGACCTCGGAGAGAATAAGCTTTTTAGACTCCCGGGATCCTGCCGGTTGCCAATACTGGACCGGGACCCTATCGCCCACCTGCAGTTGCTTGAGGAAGTCGGGGACATTCTTTTTTTCAAAGGTCGTCCACAACCCGCTCTTCGCTTTGATCCACGCATCGCCCACCGGCTGGAGACCTTCGTAATCGATGATCTCTTCCCCCTCGGGACAGGAGACGGCGAGGTGAGGGTTGGGCTGCGCCGCTGAAATCGAAGTGATTCTGCACAGAAAGGGCAGGTCGCTCTTGACTTTTCCCGAGAGGTCTTCGGCGAACTCCTCGTATCGCTTGGTGGAAAGCTCGTCCCGGTAACCCGAGAGTTTCACGTCCAGAAGGGGGAGGTGCCTTCGAATGCTCCGCAGCGCGCCTTCCTGCATTTCCTTGTTCACCGACGTGTAGATCTTGATCCCTGACGTGGCGATGTTGTCCACTCCCTGGTCCTGGAGAATCGTCTTGAAATACTCCGATTCGAGCTGTTCCCGGATGTAGTCCAGAATGACGTTCAGACGGTAGCCCAGTTTTCCCTGCTTGAAGGGGACGTCCTTTTGCTTGGCCTGCTCGAATTCCTCGGCCGTGATAAAGTTCATCTCCAGCATGTTTCCGAGCACGTGATCTTTGCGCTGCCTCGAGAGCCGCCTGGCCTCCCGTTTCTCCGCGTCCGTCTTTTTCGTGAAGGGGTTGAAGCGGTTGGGGCTTTTGATCGACCCTGCGATGAACGCGCACTCCACGAGATCCAGGTCTTCCGCTTCCTTGTCGAAAAAGTACTGCGCTGCAATCCTCAGCCCTCGGCCGATGCCGGTGACAAAGAACTGGTTGATGTACATTTCCAGGATCTGTTCCTTCGTGTACTGGCGCTCGAGCAACAGCGCTTCCATGAACTCTTTGAGCTTGGCCTGGTAGGATCGCTTCTCGCGGCTGAAAATGTTCTTGGCGGTCTGCTGGGTCAGGGTGCTTCCGCCCTGGGCGATGCGGCCGGCCCGGAAGTTGGCGATCATGGCTCTAAGGATGGCTTTGGCGTCAAAACCGTGATGGGTAAAGAACGTCCTGTCCTCGGTGGCCACGAGAGCCTTGACGAAGTAGGGGGGAATGCTTGCGTATTCGATGTAGCGGCGGTGGGTCTTGTCGAAAAACACGCCGAGAACCGTCTCTCCGTCGTCGTAGAAAACAGGGCTCTCCGAAAAAACGAGGCTGTCGATAGCCCCTCCCTTGATCTTCTCCCTCGCTTCTTCCGCCACATCCTTGTAGATGCTGTAGAGGAGGGCGGCGCCCCCCAGGAAGGACAGGAAAGCCACGAGCACGAGTGCGAGGAAAATCCGCTTCACCGTCTTCATGGTTTTACGCCACCCCGTGGACGTGCGGAAGGGCCTCGCCGGGTTCCTGTCCGGCCTGGGCAGGCATCAGGTCGCCGGACAGCAGCTTGTCCCTGAGGATCTGTTTCAGGTCCATTCCTTTCAGGCGCAGGCCTTCCCGGCCGTATTCCATGTTCGCCTCGATCACGTACCACTTCCCGTTGCATGGAATCAGATCCAGACCCACATCGTTGAATTTGCATTGAAGCGCCGTATGCCGCGCGAGCGAGAGGGCCTCCATCGGGATATCGGTGAACTGGGGCGTTCCACCCTGGCCCAGGTTGGCCCGGAAGTTCGAGGGGTCTCTCTGACGCCAGTAGGAAAGGATCGGCTCGTAGTTGACCAGAATGACGCGCAGATCGCGCTCGTGAGGGAGATACTCCTGAATGTAGGCGATGGAGCTCCGTCCGAGATAGTCGTTCAACTGTTCCGGATTCTCGATCTTGTAAACCCCCCTTCCTCGGCTGGAAGCGCGCGGCAGTTTCGCGACAAAAGGAAAGGCAAAGTCCCTCATGATATCGTGATGGTGAAGGTGGTAGTAGATCCTGGTCTTGGGGTGCGGAATGCCCAGCATGGAGAACAGAGTGGTCTGCTTGATCTTTTCATCGGCATACAGGCAGGTCTCGAGGCTCGGGAAAAGGGGCTTTCCCAGGGTGGTGAAAAACTGAGCGTAGTTGGCCGTAGGGTAAAGAATCATGGGCGCACGAGAAATGATCCCTCTCTCTTCCTCCGAGTAGTCCATGAAATTCGGTTTCACTCCCAGGGTCAGGACCTCAGGCACCCCTTTGAGCCGGCTCCCCAGAGCCACAAATTGGTTTCTTTTTTCAGTCACTCGATCATCCTGGAGGTCGATTCCGAAGCATGGGGAATCAAAACTTATTTATTCAATGAGAAAACGAGTGGAATGTCAATAGGCTTGAGCCATGGGGAGAGGCTTCCGCCGAGAGAAGGCTCTCCCAGCGGAAGGAAGAGCGGCGAGGATTACTTGGGAAACTTGAGAGTGATGGATTCGCCGTTTTTGTCCTTCTTCACTTTCACGTTGAGTTCAATGCTGCTGTCGCGAACCCCAAGCACCAGAACGCTCTTTCCTTTGTCTCCTTCGATGTGGGTGATCCCTCGGAGCGTCTCCATGATCTTCTCGCCCACTGCGGCGCCGGGAGGCGGCAACTCCGACTCTCGGTAGAAGGCCGTGACCATGACTCTACCGTCCGGGCCCCGGCGAAGCGCGATTTCCTCCGCCCCGGCATCGATGCCGTGAATCGCCGCCAAGGCAAGCCACTTGAGCGCGGCTTCCTCCTTGTCCGCATCCTTGCCTATGACGGACATTTCCTTCAAAGGTTCGGTGTTCATGTAGCAGTCGATGAGCTGCTGAACTCTCAGATGAAGACTCTGTTTGTCTTTCATGG
>JALOPA010000561.1 GCA_025454125.1 Thermodesulfobacteriota bacterium | reverse complement strand
CAACATCCCCACCAGCAGGCTTCTCTCGATCATCAGCCGCGACATGATCCCTTCCTTGGGATCCCTGGGTTTCCTCTTGCGGACGCCTTTTTCCGCAGGCTCAAACGCAAGGGCCATGTCCTGGAGCCCGTTGGTCACCAGGTTGATCCAAAGCAACTGGGCCGCCACATAGGGAATGGGCAGGTCCATGGCCATCGCCATCAAGATGGAGAGAATGGCCGCAAACCCCGTGGGAATGAGGAAGAGGGTGACCTTCCGTATGTTGTCGAAAACCACGCGGCCTTCTTCGACGGCGTGAAAGATGCTCGAGAAGTTGTCGTCCGTGATGACCATATCAGCGGCTTCCCGCGCCACATCGGTTCCTGTCTTTCCCATGGCCGCCCCGATGTGGGCGGCTTTGAGCGCCGGTGCGTCATTCACGCCATCGCCGGTCACGGCAACGACCTCCCCGTGTCGCATGAGTTGCTGAACGATTTTCAGCTTGTGCTGCGGACTGACTCTCGCGAAAACAGAAACCTTCTGCACGTTCTGATAGAGGGTCTCGTCATCCATTGATTCCAGGTCTCTCCCTGTGAGGGTCCGTCCGCCCTTTCGGGCGATCCCGATCATCTTGCCGATGGCAGCGGCCGTGACGGCATGGTCTCCGGTGATCATTACCACCCGTATGCCCGCTTCCGTGCAGCCCTTCACCGCTTCCACCGCCTCCGGCCTGGGTGGATCGATCATGCCCTGAAGGCCTGCAAAGGTGAACCCTCCCTCCATATCCCGGAGCGTCAACTCCGCAAATCCCTCAGGAACCTCCTTCCACGCCATGGCAAGGACGCGCATCCCGTCCTGGGCCAGATGTTCTGCGGTCCCAAGGGGCTTGCTCCGGTCAAAAGGCTCCTTGTCCCCGGATCCCGAACACATTTCGATAATTCTCTCAGGGGCCCCTTTTGCAAAAATGACGCGCTTCCCCTCAGCCCCATGCAGGGTGGCCATAAACCCCCGCTCCGATTCAAAGGGGATGAGGGAAAGCAGAGGGTAACTCGCTTTCTCTTTCTCGCGGTCGAGCCCCGCCTTCATGGCGCCCACATGGAGGGCCGCTTCCGTAGGGTCCCCATCGACCTTGAACTGGCCGCTTTCTTCGACAAGATTCGACTCGTTGCACAGCATCCCGATCCGTGCGAGTTGGCGCATCCTCTCCCGGGTCAGCGTGTCTGTAGCCTCCCATTCGCAGTAAAGCTCTCCTTCCGGTTCATACCCGCTCCCGGTGACTTCGCAGGAGTGGTGCCCGTCGTACATCGCCTTCACGGTCATCTCATTCTTGGTGAGCGTGCCGGTCTTGTCCGAACAGATCACGGTGGTGCTCCCGAGGGTCTCCACCGCGGGAAGCTTCCGGATAATGGCATGGCGTTTGGCCATGCGGCTGATCCCTATGGCCATGGCGATGGTGACCACGATGGGCAGGCCTTCCGGCACCGCGGCCACGGCAGCAGCCACCGCGATCTTGAAAATTTCGGCCAAGCTCATGCCCAGGAAAAACCCGAGCAACGCAATGGCCGCCGAGCTTCCAAGGACGATGAGGCCGATGAAATGGGCGAACCCGACGATCTTCTGCTGAAGCGGCGTGGTCGTCACGGCCAGTTCTTTGATATCCCGTGCGATCTGACCCAGCACCGTCTTCACCCCGGTGGCAACGACAATCCCCTTCCCTCTTCCGTTGACCACGATCGTCCCCATGAAGGCCATGTTGGTCTGATCTCCGGGGGTGAGACGGTCCATCTCAATCGGTTCCGTCGTCTTGTTCACAGGCACCGACTCTCCGGTGAGGGCCGCTTCTTCTACACGAAGCTCCGTCGTTCCAAAAAGCCTGAGGTCCGCAGGGACCTTCATGCCGGAGCCAAGGAGCACGATGTCGCCGGGCACCAGGGTCTCGCTCAAGATCTCCTTATCAGCTCCGTCCCTCACGACTCTGGCCCTGGACACCACCATTCGGTCCAGGGCCTTCACCGCCTTCTCGGCCTTGTATTCCTGCAGGAACCCGATCAGCGCATTGAGGATCAGGACCGCGGCAATGACGCTCGTGTCGATGTATTCACCGAGAAAAGCCGTCACAACCGCAGCGACCAGAAGGATGTAGATGAGGGGGCTGGCGAACTGATGGAGAAGAAGCTTCCACGGGTTAATGCCTTTTGCTTCCGGAAGCTTGTTCGGGCCTTCCTTTTCCAGACGCCGTTTTGCTTCTTGCTCTGACAAACCCCGTTCAAAGGTTTGAAGCTGCCCGAATAGGTCTTTGGCGTCTTTGCGGTACCAGTCCATACTGGGATTCTCCTCGGTGGAGGGCCCTTTCCTCTTAAGCTCCCGGAACAGCCATCACCGGGCAAGGCGCCATTCCGGCCACCTTCACCGCCACTGACCCGGCCATATAGCGGGGCCGGTTTGAACTCCCGCGCGTCGACATCACAATGAGACCCACACCTTGTTCGGCAGCCAGTTTGACGATTTCATCAGCTGGATCCCCTTGGATGACCTGCAGGGAGACAGAGAGTTCCTTCTTGAAATGAATCTCCGCGACCTCTTGGAGGGATTTCTTGGCTACCCGAATGAGCTCGCCATAATAATCCTGAACTTTACCCGAGGACACACCCGAAGAGGTCAGCACGTGGGGCGGCGGAACCACGTGCAGCAAGATCACCGCCGAGGAGTAAGCGGAAGCCAACTCAGCGGCGACTTTGATTCCCTCCTGGGAAAGGGTGCTGAAATCCGTGGTGACCAACACCTTTTTCAATGGAAACATCGCGTAATCCTCCTTGCATGGGGATGCGTTGCGCGGCTAGGCCCAAACCCACTCTTGTCGATTCCCTCAGGCGCCGCGGACTTTCCTTAAAGAATACGGTTTTTTCGAGAAAAAGCAACCCCTCATGCGACCCGAAGAAGGCTCTGGATGGTTCTGCCGAACTCCTTCACCTTGAACGGTTTCATGACGATGGCATCCACCCAGTTCATGTTCATCTCCTCCCAATCTCGATCATCACGGAACCCCGTGATGACGATGACCGGCGTCAATGGGGATCGTTCCTTGATGAGGCGTGACAACTGCCACCCATTCATGAGCGGCATATGAAGATCGGTAATCACCAGATCGTAGGATCCGGTCAAGAACAGAGTCCCCGCTTCGAGGCCGTTG
>JALOPA010000560.1 GCA_025454125.1 Thermodesulfobacteriota bacterium | reverse complement strand
GGCCTACCGGGTCGCGGAAATCAGACCGCAAGTGCAAGGTCTCATACAGAAACGCCTGTTCGAGGAAGGTTCTGATGTCAAACTCGGCCAAGTTCTCTATGAGATAGACCCCGCTCATTTTCAGGCGGCCCTCGAAAATGCAAAGGCCGCCCTGGGGAGAGCCGAAGCGAATCTCCCTTCGATCCGCTTGAGGGTTGAACGTTACAGGGAATTGCTTCCCGACAAAGCAGTCAGCCAGCAGGAATTGGATGACGCGGCGGCTGCCGAGGAACAGAACCGGGCTGAGATTGGATTTTGGAAAGCAATGGTTGAGACGGCACGGATCAATCTTGGCTACACCCGTGTCACCGCACCCATTTCCGGCCGCATCGGGAGATCCAGCGTCACAGAGGGCGCGATCGTCACGGCCTATCAGCCCATGGCCCTTACAACGATTCAGCAACTGGATCCCATCTACGTGGATGTTCCCCAATCGACCACGGAACTCCTGGCATTGAAACGCCGGCTGGAGGATGGTCGTCTCACAACGGATGGAACGAACCAGAGGAAGGCCAGTCTCCTCCTGGAAACCGGCAGGACCTATCCTTTGGAAGGGGCGCTTCAGTTTCGCGATGTGACGGTCGATCCGACGACCGGCTCCGTTACCCTGCGCCTTGTGTTTCCCAATCCGAAAGGACTTCTCCTGCCCGGCATGTTTGTCCGGGCGGTCGTGAAAGACGGCCTCAGCGAGCAGGCCATCCTGATCCCTCAGCAGGCCGTATCGCGCGATCCCAAGGGCAATCCTGTCGCCCTTCTTCTGGACACCGGAGGCAAGGTTCAGCAGCGAATGCTCAAGCTCGATCGGGCGATCGGCGACCAATGGCTCATCACCTCGGGTCTTGCGGCCGGCGATCGCGTCATCGTCGAAGGAATTCAAAAAGTGCGCGTCGGTGCTTCCGCGAAGGAGGTCCCATTCGGGGCCTCAAATTCATCCCAGCCTGCTGCAAAATCGAACTGACGGAGGCGCGCCATGCTGTCGAAATTTTTCCTTGATCGTCCGGTCTTCGCGTGGGTCATTGCGGTCATCATCATGGCGGCGGGCGGACTGGCCATCTACAACCTGCCCATATCCCAGTATCCGCCTATCGCCCCTCCGTCGATCGCTATCAGCGCCTTCTATGCGGGGGCTTCGGCGGAGACTGTCGAAAACAGCGTGACTCAGATCATCGAGCAGAAGATGACCGGCTTTGACAAGTTGCTTTACATGTCCGCCTCCAGCGATTCGGCGGGAGGTTCGCGTCTCGAGCTGACCTTTGCCGCCGGAACCGATCCGGATGTCGCTTGGTCTCAGGTGCAGAACAAGCTCCAACTCGCCATGTCGAGCCTGCCTGAGACGGTCAAAAGCCAGGGGGTCACGGTCAGCAAATCCACCCGGAACTACCTGATGATCGTGACGCTGATCTCGGAAGACGGGAGCATGGACGGCGACGATCTGCGAGACTACGCCCAGTCCAACCTGGAAAAGATCCTGGCTCGTGTTCGGGGCGTGGGCGAGGTGGAAACCTTCGGTTCAGGGTATGCCATGCGGATCTGGCTCAACCCGGAGAGGCTGACCGACTACCACCTGACGATGGAGGAAGTGATCGCAGCGCTCCGCGCCTACAATGTGGAGGTCTCCGCCGGGCAGTTCGGCGGGGCCCCTGCAGTGGAGGGGCAGCGGTTGAACGCCTCCATCGTGGTCCAGAACATGCTCAGGACGCCTGAGGAGTTTGCCTCCATCCCCATCCGCATCAACCGGGACGGCTCCATCGTGCGAGTCAGGGACGTGGGCCGCACGGAGTTGGGTACCGAGTACTACGACATCCAGGCTTTTTATCAAGGCAAGCCTGCCTCGGGCCTTGCCATCCGCCAGGCGGCAGGGGCCAATGCTCTGGACACGGCCGACGCTGTCAAGGCGAAGATGCAAGAGATGAGCAGGTTCTTTCCCCCGGGGATGAAGGTGGTTTTCCCCTTCGACACAACCCCCTTCGTGACAGTGGCCATAAACGAGGTGGTCAAGACCCTTATTGAAGCGATCCTGCTGGTCTTTCTGATCATGTGGCTTTTCCTGGGAAACGTGCGAGCGACCCTGATCCCCACCATTGCGGTGCCGGTGGTGATCCTGGGGACTTTTGCGATGCTTGGGCTTTTCGGGTTTTCCATCAACATGCTGACCATGTTCGCCATGGTGCTGGCCATAGGCCTGCTCGTGGACGACGCTATTGTGGTGGTGGAGAACGTGGAGCGGATTATGCGCGAGGAGGGGCTTGGGCCCCGAGAGGCCACAGCCAAGTCTATGGAACAGATCACCAGCGCTCTGATCGGCATCGGGCTGGTGCTCTCGGCCGTGTTCGGCCCCATGGCGTTTTTCCCAGGCTCAATGGGCGTCATCTATCGCCAGTTTTCCGTGACCATCATCGCCGCCATGTTGCTCTCCGTTGTCGTGGCCCTGATTCTGACGCCGGTTCTCTGCGCCGCCCTTCTCAAACCGTTGGCTGCAGGGCATGGATCCGCGGAAACCGCTGTTTTTTTCCTCAGGCCCTTTTTCAAATGGTTCGACCGCACCTTCTTTCGGATCAGAGACCTGTATGTGCGTCTGGTCGGTCATTCTCTGTCCAAAAAACTGCGGTACCTGTTCGTGTTCCTCTTGATCGTGGGGACCATGGGCTTCCTCTTCTTTCGGATGCCCACCTCCTACCTTCCGGATGAAGACCAGGGGTCCCTGCTCGTGCAGGTCATCATGCCTAAAGGCGCCACCCTGGAGCAGACCGGTAGAGTGACGGAGGAACAACGGCATGGTCTTCGTGAAGCTGAAGGATTGGGAACTGCGCGACCGGGATGACCTGAAGGTCAAAGCCATTGCGGGGAGGGCCATGGGGGCCCTATCGCACATTCGCACGGCCATGGTGTTCGCCTTCCCTCCGCCGGCCGTGGTCGAACTCGGCATTGCCAAGGGATTCGACTTCCAGCTCCTGGACCGGGGAGGGCTCGGGCACGAGGCCCTGATGGCGGCTCAGTACCAACTCCTGGGGTTAGTGGCAAAGGACCCGAGATTGGCCGTTGTTCGGCCCAACAGCTTGGAAGACGTGCCCGAATACCGGATCGACGTGGACTGGGAAAAGGCCGGCGCCCTTGGGGTTCCCATCAGTTCCATTCACAGGACCATCGCGGCCTCCTTCGGCAGCGCTTATGCCAACGACTTCATCCAAGGCGGCCGGGTCAAGAGGGTCTATGTCCAGGCGGATGCGCCTTTTCGCATGCTGCCCAGGGACCTTGAAAAGCTTTTTGTTCGAAACACATCGGGCAAGATGGTCCCTTTTTCCTCTTTTGCCACCGGTCGCTGGAGATCCGGTTCTCCCAGTCTGGCTCGTTTCAATGGGTTTCCTTCCATCAACTTCTGGGGAGAGCCGGCGCCGGGCCGGAGTTCGGGGGAAGCCATGCTTGCCATGGAAGAGGCGGTCGAGAAATTGCCCAGAGGAATCGGTTTCGACTGGACCGGGCTGTCCTACCAGGAGCGGATGGCGAGTTCTCAAGCGCCCCTGCTGTACACCTTCTCCATTTTTGTCATCTTCCTGTGCCTGGCGGCGCTCTACGAGAGTTGGACCATCCCTATTTCCATTCTGCTGGTCCTTCCTCTGGGAGTGATCGGCGGTATCGTCGCCTCCAGCTGGCGGGGGCTTCACAATGACGTCTATTTCCAGATCAGCCTGCTGACGACCCTGGGGTTGACCACCAAGAACGCCATCCTGATCGTGCAGTTTGCCAAAGCCGGCCTGGAAAAAGGGATGAGCCTCGTTGACGCCACACTCGAAGGCGCGAAGCTCCGCTTCCGGCCGATCGTGATGACCTCCCTTGCGTTCGGTTTCGGCGTTCTGCCTCTTGCTCTGACCACCGGCGCCGGCGCAGGAGCCCAGAACGCCATCGGCACGGGCGTGCTGGGAGGGATGGTGACCGCCACGGTTCTGGTCGTGGTGTTTTCGCCGCTTTTTTATGTGATCATCGAAAAGATCTTCGGCAAGAAGGGAAGGCCTGCAAGGACAAAGACGGCCGAGAAAAACCCAAGAGGGGATCAATGAGATGAAAAGACACCTTTTGATGCTGCTGACTGGAATCGCCCTTGCGCTGAGCGGATGCAACCTGACCCCTCCCTACACCAGGCCTGAAGCTCCGGTGCCTGCTGCCTGGCCGAGCGGCGCATCCTACAAGGAAGCCGAGACCGCAGGGCAGGCCTCTGCAGTGGGGGAACTGAAGTGGCGGGAATTCATTACGGACGAGCGGCTTCGACGGATCATCGATTCGGCCTTGAACAACAATCTTGATCTGCGCCTTGCCGCCTTGAATGTGGAGTTGGCCCGGGCTTTGTACGGAATTCGAAGGGCGGAGCTCTTTCCTTCGGTCGATGCGGCAGGCGCATGGAGTAAGCAGCGAGTGCCTGCGGACCTTTCGGCCGCGGGGAGAAAGATCACCGCGGAGCAATTCAGCGTGGACCTGGGGATCGTGTCCTGGGAGATCGATTTTTTCGGCCGCATCCGAAGCCTGAAAGACCGGGCCCTGGAAGAGTACCTTGCGACGGAAGAGGCTCGCCGCAGCGTTCAGATCCTGATCGTCTCGGGAGTCGCCAATGCGTATCTGGCGCTTGCCGCAGATCGGGAAAATCTCAAACTGGCGGAGACCACCCTTGAGACTCAGACGAGTGCCTACTATTTGATCAAACGGCGCTTTGAGGTGGGGCTTGCCTCTGAATTGGCCCTTGATCAGGTGCAAACGCAAGTGGATACGGCCCGGAGAAACATTGCCGTGTACACGCAACTGGTGGCGCAAGAGCAGAACGCCTTGAATCTATTGGTGGGAACCCCGTCACCGACACCCGACGAACTCCTGCCCGTCGACCTGGGCAGCGTCAGCCCTCCGAAAGAGGTCTCTGCCGGCCTGTCTTCCGAAGTGCTCCTGGTCCGGCCGGATATCCTGGCTGCGGAGCACCAGCTCAAGGCGGCCAATGCTTCTATTGGCGCAGCCCGTGCAGCCTTCTTCCCCCGCATTTCTCTGACGGCTGCGGTCGGAACCGCGAGTGCGGAGCTCTCGAGTCTGTTCAAGTCCGGCCAGGGGACGTGGCTTTTTGCGCCGACCGTCGTCATGCCTGTTTTTGATGCCCGGCTGTGGTCGGCCTATGATGCCACGATCGCGCAGAGAGAAATTGCCTTGACCCAATACGAGAAGGCGATTCAGACGGCCTTTAGGGAAGTGGCGGATGCCCTTGCGGTGAACGGTACCGTAGACCAGCAGGTGTCGGCGCAGCAGTCTCTGGTGGATGCTCTTGCTAGAACCTACCGCCTCTCGGCGGCCCGCTATGCCAAGGGAGTGGACAATTACCTGGGCGTCCTGGATGCGCAGCGCTCCCTCTATCAGGCCCAACAGGTGCTGATCGTGCTTCGCCTCGCCAAAGCTGCGAATCAGGTGAGGCTCTATGCCGTGCTTGGCGGGGGCAGTGACTAACAGGTTGCTGAAAAACGCCCATGTCATGGAAGAGTGACAAGTAACGAGTGACAAGTTGGGTTTTTGTCTCGTTACTATTCACTCGTCACTTGTTACTCGCCACTCGTTACTGTCTTCTATATCTCTCATATTGACCCGTCCCTGGCTTTCTAAGATAATCAAGACCACAAGCCCCTTTTGAGTTTCCTCTAGGAGAAAGCCATGAAAAGAGCTCTGATGTTCAGCCTTTGCTCCCTGTTTTTGTGTGTCTTCGCTGCTTCCGCTCAGGAAGCACCCAAGGTGGAGTCCTTCTCACCGCAAGGGACCGTCAAGAACATCCGGCAGGTGAAGGTACGCTTCACACAGTCCATGGTCGCTTTTGGTGACCCACGAAGCGTCACGATGCCCTTTGAGATCAGTTGCTCCGAGAAGGGCGAAGGTCGATGGGCAGACACACGAAACTGGGTCTACGACTTCGAGAAGAACCTGACGG
>JALOPA010000559.1 GCA_025454125.1 Thermodesulfobacteriota bacterium | reverse complement strand
AAGAAGAATCGTCTCGCTGCCTTTCAACAGCTTCTCTTCAGGCTTCCTCGTGGGGATGGGCTCCTTGGTGGAAGCCGGGAGGTAAATACTGAACACGCTGCCTTTTCCCTTCTCGCTGTAAACATCAATCATGCCCCCGTGATTCTTGACAATGCCGTACGCAGAGGCAAGCCCCAGTCCCGTTCATCTCCCCCTGCCTTTGGTGGTGAAAAAGGGCTCAAAGAGCCTTTTCTTGGTCTCTTCGTCCATACCCACCCCTGTATCCGTGACGGAAATCCTCACATACCGACCGGGAGCGACGCCGAATGGTCTGGCGGCATCCTCGTTCACCATGACGTTCTCCGTCTCGAGGTAGAGATCTCCTCCCCCGGGCATGGCCTGCCAGGCATTCACAAAAAAATTCATCAAAACCTGCTGAAGTTGCCCTTGGTCCACCTCGGCCGTCCAGGCGTTTTCCTGATATTTTTTGTGAATTCTGAGTTCCTTCTTTGTACGGCCGAAGAGGGCGGCGCTTTTTCCCACAATCTCGTTCAGATCCGTGGGCTTGACCT
The DNA here is from genome assembly GCA_025454125.1 of Thermodesulfobacteriota bacterium. The sequence continues at coordinate 2,645 of JALOPA010000559.1, read as the reverse complement.
CGTACTTCCCGCCCCTGGCAAAGCCCAGAAGTTGTCTGGTGAGGTCTGCCGCACTTCGCACATACTCCTCTATTCCTTTGAGGTGTTCGAAGTGGGGATGGGACGAATCGATGTCCACGAGCATGAGAGAAGTCCGCCCCAGGACGCCCATGAGAAGGTTGTTGAAGTCATGAGCGATACCCCCGGCGAGCGTACCCAGTGCTTCGAGCTTCTGAGCCGCCTGGAACTGTTCTTCCAGTTTCCTCTGCTCCGTGACGTCTCTCACAAAATTGAGGCTGGCCGGCTGGCCCTCCCACGTGATGAGAACCGCACTCAATTGGACCTGCCTTTCCCTGCCTGCTTTGGTGACGGCTCGAAATGAATAGGTAGGCGGGAGAGGTTCCCCTCTCAGCCTCTTGAGGTAGTTTTCAGCAACCCGGTCCCTGTCTTCCGGGTGCAGAAGATTGACGAAGGGCATTTCGGACAGTTCTTGCGCAGAATACCCGGTCAGCCTCTCGGTCGTTGGGTTCGCGAATTTCAGGACACCGTCCTGGGCAATGAAGATCGCATCCCCCGCGTTCTCGACCAGCAGGCGGTACTTCTCCTCGCTCTCCTTCAGCGCCCTATCGGCCCGCCTGCTCTCGGTAATATCCTGGAAGGTCCCCAACACGTAAGCACGCTCCCCTTCCACAACAGGGGCGAGACCCCTCACCTCGGTCCAGAGCCGCTTGCCGGTTTTCGTCGTCACCTCACATTCCATTGAGAACAGCTCACCGGTGGTCAAGCAGTTCACAACCCTTTCTCTGAGGGCCGGGATGTACTCGGGCAGGAAAAACGTGAACCCTTCGGCAAGGCCGGGCCTGTAATCGCGTGGGGCTTCGATGATATCGTAGACACCATCGGTCCATTCCAGATAATCGGTATGCGGATTCGCCTTCCAGCCGCCCAGTCGCGCGATCTTCTGGGTTTCTTTCAAGAAGAGCTCGCTGGCCCTCAGCGTCTCCTCAGCCCGCCTGCGCTCGGAGACCTCTTTCTCCAGATTGCGAAGAGCGACCGCCATGTCCGCCCTCGTCGCCTCATCCGATGCGAAAAGGTTCTCGATCTCCTTCTCGATGGAGCGAGGCGAAGGCCTCACAGCGAACTCCTCACGGCGATCGCCCTTGGCAATGAACGCCGTCTGCTCGGCCCAGCAGTTGGTCCCAAAGAGCTTCGAACAGTAGCCGGCCAGCTTTCCGGCGAGCATCCCGCTCCCCCAGCACACCCCAAGGGCCTTCTGGTAACGGCCTTCCCAGCCGTCCGTGACCCGGAACCGGCACTCCCTTTTCTCTTGGTCGCAGGATACCAGTTCCCAATACCCCCAACCGGCAACCGCTGCGATAGTGCTGATCGCTTTGAACCCGTCGATGAAATCTGGAAACCGGGAGATCACCTGCCAGTCCGTTTCCACGCTCTTCCGACCTTCGCTCTGCAAGGCCAGAGCGAAGCGCTCTGTCCCCACCATGCTTTGCATGCCGGACATCAGCCCGGCCAGGGTGCTGTCCACCCACATCATGGCCACGGGCAGGTTCTCAAACGTGCACCTTCCTTTTTCAGGATGCCACTCCATCTCGATTCCAGAGACCCGAATCCGATGCTTTCCGTCTGTTCCCCTTTTGGCACTGCCCATGGGAAGTCCTCCCTTCGAAGGATTGAAAGGAATGATTCACCCTTCCTGCATCGAAAAGCAAGCCTGTGGATACCAGGCTGACCTATGAAGAAGTTTAGAGTCTTGGGCTGTAACTCCTGTGCAAGATGCAGGGAAGTCTGGAGCCCGAGACCTGGAACCGCCTGAGCTTTGGTTAGGGCTGTTCCCGTTCCAATGCTTCGCGCACCTTGGCTCCAAGATCGTTCATGGAAAACGGCTTTGACAGAAACCGCGTTCCGTTCTCCAGAACGCCGCTGGGCGCGATGACATCGTCCGTGTAACCCGAAATGAACAGACAGCGTATGCCCGGTACGAGGCTGCGGATCGATTGCGCCAGGTCCCTGCCGTTCATCTCAGGCATGACCACATCGGTGATGAGGAGCCGGAGTTCACGGGCGTGGGCCGCAGCCAGACGGAGGGCCTCTTTGGGTTTGCTCGCCGTCAGCACCTGGTAGCCCAGCCTTTCCAGCATGGCGCGGCCGACCGCCAGAATTTCTTTTTCGTCTTCCACGAGCAGCACCGTCTGCCCGAATCCCTCTTGTGCGCGTTTGGAGCTTTCGTCGCTCGGCTTCGCGGCGTCTCCCGCAAAGCGCGGAAAATAGAGGCTGAACGTCGAGCCCTTGCCGAGATCGCTGTGAACGCTGATAAAGCCCCGGTTCTGTTTGACGATCCCGTACACCGTGGCGAGCCCCAGCCCGGTTCCCTTTCCCACCTCTTTGGTCGTAAAAAAGGGCTCGAAGAGGTGATCCAGGGTTTCCTGGTCCATGCCCCGCCCGCTGTCGCTCACGGAAAGCACCACGTAATGCCCCCAGTCCGCATCAGGATGAACCTCCCTACAGGCCTCCTCGACCACCGTGTTCCGGGTCGCGATGGTGAGGTTGCCGACTCCTGTGATGGCGTCTCGCGCGTTGACGCAGAGATTGGCCAGGATCTGATCCACCTGCGACGGATCGATTTTGACCATCCAGAGACCTTCTCCCGG
>JALOPA010000558.1 GCA_025454125.1 Thermodesulfobacteriota bacterium | reverse complement strand
GCAACACATTCGTTCCCTGGTTCGGCAAGCTGCTCTTTATCGTGCACAGGGTCTGCTGGCCGAATCAAGGGGAAAGTATGAAGAGAATCTCTCGGTCCTGGGGAACAACCAGGGATTCCAGAATGTTGAGAAGCTTACCGAAGCGGTCAGGGAGCGCCTTCAGGATGTGGACAAGGACATTGCCGAAATCAGAAGCGCTCCGGCCACACCCGATCTGTCCCCTCAACTACAAGGACTGATTAAAAAACTATTCACCTTTTCCAAGACCAAAGAGGTCGGCGCCATTGAAGGAGCCATGGCTCTTGCGAAATTCGGCCAATACGAGGAAGCGGTCGGCGAACTCCAAAAGCTGCTAAAGGAGGGTATCCTTCCTACAGTGGCCGCAAAAAACATCCTGCGCTGCTATCTTGCTTTGTCCTTGCCCCAGTCCGCTATTGCCCAGTTTAAGGAATGGATGCTCAATGAAACTCTTTCCAAGCAAGATCTAAAGTACATCCGCGATTTCCTTGTCAACGTTTTGAACAATAAAGGAATCAAGGATAAGGTCCCGGAGCTTTCCGGAGACATTCAAGCCTCAGTAAGAACCCAGGATGATTTCCTGGATATATCCTCCATCAAAATCCATTTTCATGACGGCAGGAGGCACAAGTATGCAGTGGAATTGGATGTGATCTATCAGGTTGGGGGTCTCACGAGCATTGTTGTCTCTTCTGCTGACCGGGCTTTGCTTGACAGTCTGAAGCTCGGGAAAACGCTGCACGATATCCAATATTACACTCCTGTGACAGTCTTCAGGGGAGCTGGAATCGTCTCGAGGAAATCCACTATTGAAAAGGGACCCAGAAAAGGTAACTACTTGATCGATATTGCTATGGTAGAGGAGAAATGAATACCTGCTCGGAGTCACCCGCTGTCATCCTTTAACCCCTTTCTTTTGTCTGCCGAACAAACATCAGGTTGTTCACGGCTGTGCCATCTTGTCTCAAGGTGATGGTCCCATTGACGATTTCTTCAAATGGAAATGATTCACTCCCAGGTGCAGCTGAATACCCCGCAGCGGCGAGTTCTCCCAGTTGAAACCCCTATCGGCTCCCCTCGAATCCGGGCGAGGCGGCTAAGAGTCTGGTTGATGATAGAGAACGCTTTAAGGGAGATTATTCCTGGATCTGTCGAGTAGGCGGCGAATATGGGCCAAGAGCAGGCTGGCATCCACGGGCTTTTCCAGAGAGTCGTCCGCCCCTGCCACGCTCCGTTTTGCCTTGGAATCCTCACCTCGCCCGGAGGTCAACACGATGATGGGCATGTAGCGCGTAGAGAGCTGTGACCGCAGCTTCTCCACAAAGGACATCCCCTCGATTTCCATGTCCGTGAAGTCGGTGACCATGAGGTCCGGGCCTTCTTTCAGGATGAGCCTCATCGCCTCAGCCGCGGTTTCAGCGTTCAGCACCAGGAAGCCCTCCTCTTCAAGTACGCCCCGAAGAACCCTGCGGGTGATCTCGCTGTTGTTGGCCACCAGGATTTTCTTGGGTCTGGGCAGAGTCACGGAGGAGCTTTGCAGCTCCGGGGATATCCTCTCTTCTGGGGATTCCTGCACCACCGGGGAAACCACCACCTCGTCTTCGCCGCTGCTCTCGAATTCAGCAGGGGACACACGAAACACCTCTTCCACCGTGGTCAGACCCTCCAGCGCCTTTCGGATCCCATCGAGGAACATGGGCTCAAACCCGTCCCGTTCCGCCGCCTTCTTCAAGGCCTGGACCGAAAATCCCGGTTCTATCGTTTGCCTGAGCCCTGGAGTGATGCGGAGAACCTCGAATATTCCCGTCCGGCCGGCGTAGCCAGTATACTGGCAGGCCTCACATCCTCTTCCTTTCCAAAAGATCGGCGCCCGGCCGGCCGAAAGGTGAGATTCCAGCCTTTTCAGGGTGCCTGCCATAAGGATATCCGGCTCCTTGCAGTGCTCGCAGATCTTCCTCACGAGTCGCTGCGCCAACACCGCCTGGAGGCATGCCGCAATGAGAAAGGGCTCGACGCCCAGATCCATCAGCCTTGAGACAGCGGAGGGAGCATCGTTGGTGTGCAGCGTGGAGAGCACGAGATGCCCAGTCTGAGCGGCTTGAGTGGCAATGGAAGCAGTCTCGGCATCTCTGATCTCTCCCACCATCACGATGTCAGGGTCCTGCCTCAAGATAGACCTGAGCCCGGAGGCGAAGGTTATGCCTGCCAGAGGATTGATCTGGACCTGGTTCACCCCTTTGATCTCGAACTCGACCGGATCCTCGACGGTGACGATATTGACCTCACGGGTGTTTTTCCGGTTCAGGCAAGCGCAAAGGGTCGATGATTTGCCGCTGCCCGTAGGGCCTGTGACCAGGAGCATGCCTTGAGGCATGCTGATCACATCCTCAAGAACCGCCAGCATTTTCGCAGAAAGGCCCAGCAAGCCAAGGCTGATCTTGGCGCTCTCGGGATTGAGGATGCGCAGGGTCACTTTTTCACCGTAAGAAGTGGGAATGGTGGAAACCCTCAAATCATATCGGTCTTCGCCATGTTTGATGCGACACCTTCCGTCTTGCGGCTTCCTTCGAACGGAGATGTCCATGCCCGACAGGACCTTGATCCTGGAAACCGTGGGGGCATGAACATGCCTGTCCACCTGCATGACATCTCGCAGGAACCCGTCTATCCGGTAGCGAACGATGGCCGTTGTTTTCTGGGGTTCGATGTGGATGTCACTGGCCTTCAGCTTGATGGCGTCCGCCAAAATCTCGTTGACAAACCGCACGACAGGGGGCCTCTCCGTAAGCGACTTGATGTCCTCGACGTCCTCTTCCTCCTTCCTGTTGGGGATCACCTGGATGGCGCCGTCAATGGCGGAACTCCCGCTGAGGTCTTTCTGCAATCCTCTCTGGGGGTAGTATTTTTCGAGTGCTCGAAGGTTTTCCCCTTGAGTTGCCACGCCGATCACAATCGGCATCCGGGTTACGAACCGAACATCGTCCACGGCATAGGGCTCGAGCGGATTGGCCATGGCGAGCAAGAGACCCGTCCGTTCCTCCCTCACAGGAACAAGGAGATATCCTTCCGCCATCTCGGCCGGCACAAGGTCAATCACTTCTCCGGGGATCTCTGTGTTCTCCAACGGGACCAGCGGAATGTTGAATTGTCTCGAAATGGTCTTGGCGATTTCCTGCTCGT
>JALOPA010000557.1 GCA_025454125.1 Thermodesulfobacteriota bacterium | reverse complement strand
GCGGGGTGATGCTGTAAACGTGGCCGTCTACGTAAGCGTCGTCCGTGGTCACCCTCCCTCTGGACCACCCGTAATAACCGAGACCGGAGGCCACAATGAAGAGGATGACGATCAGAACGAGAAATTTCTTGTGGTTATTGTTCTTTCTCGGCTCTACATCCATTTCTTTTCCTCAGTTGATCTCTGACAAACCCTCGTCCTCTGTACCAAGCGACCGCCCTCGCAAAAGACGGGGGCAATCGATACAAAGTTGTGTCGTCGTCGGGGAACGCCATTCTATACACTGAAGTGAGAATCTAGGCAACCCCATAGCCATTCACCTTGACCAAGAGTAGGATTTGGAATAAAGCTCTTCAGTGAGGCGGGAAAGAGATGGAATTCATCAGCTGTAACGGCAAGAAATCAAAACCGAAGGTCCACGTGACCGTCTGCAACGCATGCAAGCGCCGGCGGTCGTGCGATGACTATTCCCGCTACCGCCAACCTCTCCTGTTCCCTGATCTGCCTCTTGCTGGGGACGCCAAGAGGCCAAGAAAGAAAAGAGCCCACGTTAAACCTGCAGAACCGACAAAGAAGCAGGAACAACTGGGAATGGAAAAGCTTTTCGATCGGGGCTAGCGTCGTTCACCTGAAAGGCATTCCGAGCTTTCCGACCAGAAGCCCTAAAGACACGAGAGGATCTGATCCGCGAGAGCCTGTTCATCTCACCGATTCAATTCGATTCTTAAGCTTTGCGACCCACGGGGTGGTGGTTTTTTCGGCGGTGATCAGAGGGATGTCTCTTGAGAGGCAAAGGCTGATGTAGACCGCATCATAAGCGGTTGCCCCATACCGGAGGGCGGTGTCCAGAACGCTTTTTTCCTCAGGCTCTTCTCGTTCCAACGGGGCATCGAGGTGAAGTTCATAAGTTTCACGTGCCAGGTCTTCTGACAATTCACGACGGTGAACCAGAGTTCGCAGAACATTCGCGAACTCCCAATAGTGCAACAAGGGGACAACAAGAACGACTTTCCCAGCTAACAGTCGTTCCTGCCACGATCTTGCGGAAGCCGAAAATACCTCCTCCACGTACCACGCCACCGCAACGCTTGTGTCCAGCACATAAGCATTCACCGGGAGTCACGGTCCTTTCGAAGAATATCTCGAGTGTCGCTTCGCAGTCTGAGCGCTTTGGTCTTGCGGCGAAGACTGTCAAGCCTTTCCTTATAGGTGGTGCGCCGCCGCTCCTCAGCCTTCATGGCGACGAACGCAGCCAGAGCTTCCTCTACCAGAGCCCGCTTGCTCCTCGCCTTTGAGTGCTTCTGCGCCTCCGCAAGCAAATCGTCGCTTAGGTCGATGTTTGTTCTCATGTGTACAAAAATACACTAAGTGTATTTGGTGTGTCAATATCAAAAATGGCCATTTGGGGTACCAGTCGGAGACGAGTTTCAGCAAAGCCTACAAAAAAATCAAGGGTTTCTCACCCGGACAATGGCGCCGGCAACATAACGCAAACCCCACATGTTCCAGTGCAGTGGTCAGGAACTGAACGAAGGGACCGGAGAGTTGTAGGATAATTAGGCTTAGGCTGAAGCTCTTGCCAGCCACCATGCGGGTGCTCATGCGCCGAGAAGGCGGAAACGAGTGATGTTCTGAACAAGAACACGGATAGGGCTTTCTAACAGTAGCATGATCATTGCCATGGCCACAGCGAAGCTTTTGGCCGCAGAGCTTCGCTGTCGCAAAAGTCACCTGTTAAGTATCCTGGAAACTTCTCAGACCATGGCCTGTTCGATAGCTCGAATCACTGCAGCAGCATCCAGTTCTTCCAGACAGCGGCTTTTGCTCTGCCGATGATGGTCGCAGCCCTCCTCGTGGCACGGCACGCAGTCGCCCTCGCCCTGAACCAGCACCACATTCCTGACGTACTGGGTCCCTGTTCGATCGAAGGGGTTTCGGTCTTCCCTGAAGCCGTGAGGCCAGGGAGCCCACTTCACTGGATTCGTCGGACCAAAGAGGGCCACGGTCGGCGCACCTGTGGCTGCAGCAAGATGGGTGACTGCCGTGTCCAGTCCCACATAGACTCTGCATGATCCGATCAGCTTTGCCGTTTGCGAGAACTTGAGCCTTCCGGTGAGATCCACTGCCTTTGCGGGGCAGGTCCGCACGAACTGCTGCACATCGTCGGCCTCCTCCTTGCCGCTGCCTCCAACGATGACGATTCGGAGCCCCAAGGCATCCAGGTGTCTGGCCACTTGCTGCCAACCTTCCATTGTCCAGCGCTTGTAGAATCGGAGAGGCACCATGTGAAAAACCGCATAAGGGGTTGTCTGCCAGGGGAAGGGAAGAAGCGCGTCGAGCTTCTCAGAAGCACTCGGTGATTCAGGAACGACAACATCATAATGACGAGGGATGTTCAGGACGTCGCACAGCCTGAGATTTTGGATCACCGTGTGGGTGTCCCAGTCGTCCAGTTCACCCCAGCCCTGTGCGATCCATCGCTTCCAAGCATCGTTGAGGCGATAAGGCGGAACAAGCGAAACCCGGTTGCGGGCCGCCCAAAAAGCGTACAGGATCGGCCGATCGCTGGTTAGGGTTGAAAGGGCGAGATCATAGCGGCGGAAGATTCTTCTCACCAAGGCTACATACTCGGAGAAGGGGGGATCCTGATTCACCGTGATCACATGGTTCAGATCCGGGTTCCCATCCAGAATCCCCGCGGTCCAGTTGTAGACGAGGGCGTCGATTCGCGCATCAGGGTAAGCGGCACGGAGGGAGCGGAGAAGCGGTGTGGTCAGGAGAACGTCCCCGATGTGACGTGTGGCGATAAGGAGGATGCTTTGAGCAGGGAATTTCATAACAGAAGGACGATTACGGGTTTCGCCCCTGAGTACCACGAATTCGAATCTGCGTAAAGGAGTCAAATAGCCGTTGACTTTTGGATGGTTCGCCGATAGGTCTTAGGCCAACAGGAGCCACGGCTATGGCTGAACCTTCCGCGCCCAAGAAATCCATCCTCATGGCCTGCCTGATTTCTTTGGTTACCGTTCTCCTGATCGCCTCCCTCGATCAATCCGATTTTTTCAATACTTACGAACTCAAATCCATGGATCTCTTCCAGCGCTTGCGGTCTCCCATTGAAAACTCGAAGGTCTTGATGGTGGAAATCAGCCAGCAGGACCTGACGGCTTTGAGCGAAAAGGGAATCCAGTGGCCCTGGCCCAGGCAGATCTAT
>JALOPA010000015.1 GCA_025454125.1 Thermodesulfobacteriota bacterium | reverse complement strand
CTGGTTCCTCTTTTCACGGGCTTCACCGATGTTCTGACCTTAGAGCGACTTCTCTATTGCGCTCTGGGCGTCTCCTGGGGAATGATGGTGGGGATCCTTCCCGGGCTCGGCCCTTCTGCGGGCACGGCTCTTCTTATCCCTCTGACGTTCGGCCTCGATCAGATTTCAGCCATTGTCATGCTCGGCGGGATTTTCTATGCCGCCATGTACGGGGGAACCATCACCTCCGTGCTCATTAACGTGCCCGGGGAGGCGGCCTCCGTGGTCACTTGCATTGACGGCCACGAGATGGCCAGGCAGGGAAGAGCGGGAGTGGCCCTCGGGATCTCAGCCATTGGGTCCTTCATCGGAGGGAGTTTTGCCGTGCTGCTGCTGTGCATCGTCGGGCCCCCCCTTGCGGTTTTCGCCTTGAGATTCGGTCCCCCGGAATTTTTCGCTCTTATGGCGATGGGCCTGTGCTTGATCACAGGACTTATGGGCAAGTCCATCCTGAGGTCTGCCGTTTCCGCACTGCTGGGCTTTGCCATCGGATTGGTGGGTGTCGATCCGGTTTCAGGGGTGGCAAGATTCACTTTGGGCCAGAATGAATTTCTTTCAGGAATTGATTTTGTCGCCATAGCGATGGGGGTCTTTGGGATCGGAGAGATCTTGAGCACTTGTGAAAACCCCGGTCAAGTCTCCCGGCCGGCAAAGATTTCAAATCTTTTTCCGAAGCGGGAAGAGTGGTTTCCTTCCCTGAAGGCGATTGCGAGGGGCTCAATCACCGGCGCGTTTTTTGGGATCATCCCCGGGATCATAACGGTTGTGCCGACCTTTGCCTCCTACGTATTTGAGAAAAAACTTTCGAAAGATCCCAGCCGCTTCGGGAAGGGCGCCATCGAAGGGGTTGCAGGGCCTGAATCGGCCAACAACGCCCACAGCCAGGCGGCCATGATCCCTCTTTTCACGCTTGGAATTCCCGGAACTCCGGCAATCGCGGTCATGATGGGGGCCCTCATGCTTCATGGATTGACGCCGGGGCCGCAGCTTTTCCAGCAGCAGCCTCGATTCATTTGGGCGGTCATCGCGAGTTTCTACATCGGCAATCTTATCCTGCTGATTTTTAACCTTCCCCTGGCACGACTGTGGGCTCAATGTGTCCGAGTCCCGCGTGAAGTGATGGCCCCGTTGGTCATGATCTTTTGTATTCTGGGTGCGTTCAGCATCAACAACAATCTCTTTGACGTCAAGGTTCTGATCGGAGCAGGCATCCTAGGCTATCTTATGAAGAAACTCGACTTCCCGATTGCTCCGATGGTCATTGCGCTGATCCTCGGTCCTCAACTGGAAAGGGCTCTGTTGCAGTCGCTTGAACTGTCGGGAGGAACGTATGACATTTTTTACCAACGCTCCCTCTCGGTCATCATGCTGAGCGTGGCCATGTTTTTTCTTGTCGCCAGTGCCATCGGTGAGATTCGGGGCAAACGTCGGTCCCTTGTGAAAGACGTGGATTAGGAAAGCCTCCACCACCCGCCGCGGACTCAGGAGCGCGGAGCACGGCGGGTTTGGGAGAAGCAAGACCCATGAGAAGAGATCTTGCGAAAAGTTATGTGTTTTCGGGAATGGTCTTGATCCTGCTCGGGGTCTGGATCGTCTTCCATTCCTTCACGTGGAAATACTACACGTCCCTGGGGCCAGGGCCTGGTTTTTTTCCTTTTTGGATCGGCCTTCTGATCGCGGGGCTGGGAGCCCTTCTGAGTGGGATCCACCTCATTGCGCTGAAGAGAGATAGGAAAGCGGGCTTGGAAATCGGCTCCAGGGGTTCATTCACTGTGTCAGGTCTCCGGAATGTAGGTGTCGTTATTGGGACTTTGGTCCTCTGTTCTCTCGTTATGAAATGGTTGGGCTTCGTGCTCACCATAGGCCTGTTTTCCTTCTTTCACTTACACATTGTCGGAAAGCGGGGATGGATCGGCAGTGTCGTCCTTTCCCTCCTGCTGTCCGTGGGGCTTTTCTCGCTGTTTCGTATCAAGTTGAAAATCCCTTTGCCCATAGGGGTCTTTGGGTTTTGAGAATTCATGAATTCCGGCGCGGAGGGAATCCTCTGGTCAGGGTTGTGCGCTCAATGGGTGGGCGCCTGCAGCGCCGAGGGGAGTCGCCCAGATCCCCCCGGTATCGGCAGAGAGGTCGCCCCGCATCACCAGAAAGCAAAAAGTGTTCTCGAATAGTGACCAATCATTAGCTTGGGAAAGGTGGAATCATCCAAAACGAAAGAGGAGGTTTTATGAGACTGACGGAAAACGATATTAAATTGGCTTCAGATGGTATTGATCGATTGGTGTGTGCTCCTATCGGATCCAAGTTCTTCCGGCGCACCGAATACCCTCTGATTCATCTGCTGTACGAGGCGGCGCGGAAGAAATCTCCCACGGGGGACCCGCTGACGTTTCAGGCTGCCAAGAGTCTTGTGGAGAAAGTCCGACCCGGTCGGACAGTCATCTTTCTGACCGGATGGTATCTCCCCATGTATATGTTCGGTGAAAATGATGGCCCTCCGGGTTCTGCGGGGCTGGCACGGGCGATGAATTTCGGGCTCGGTGCCACTCCCATCGTTTTTTCAGAGTCCGGCCATGTGGACATCATCAAAGCTTCCTTTCAGGGGGCTGGGTTTCGGGTCATGGACGACCTCAGGGAAGTGAGGAAGATTCTTCGGCGGGCGTATGTGGCTGCTCCTCTTTCTCCGCGCATGGATGAAGCGAAAAGCATGGAGATCATCCGACGCTGGCTGGATGAACTCAATCCTGCGGCGGTCATCTCCATAGAAAAAAGCAGCCCGAATGCCATGGGGAAGAACCATTCGCTCCCCGGGAGAGACATCACTCCCATTAATGCCAAGTACCATTTGATGGTCGAAGAGGCCAGGCGCAGAGGGATCCTCACGGTGGCGTGCGGGGACGGCGGCAATGAAATCGGAATGGGTAATGTCCATGAAGAGGTCAAGCAATACCTCGCTACAGGAGCGACGTGCCACTGCGGATGCGGTGGGGGAGCGGCTGCCACAACCCAGGTCGATCACCTCGTCGTGGGTTTCATATCCAATTGGGCGGCCTATGGCATTGAGGCGGCACTGGCTCTGCTGCTCCAGCGCCATGAAGTGATGCATGACGGAGAGGTGGAGGAAAGAGTCCTGCGCTTGACGGCCAATGCCGGCTCCGCAGGACCTCCCTATGGCTTTTCCGAAATGGGGGTCGATGAAGTGCCTTCACGCTTCAACATCTACCTTGTTGAACAGCTGAAATACACGGTGAACGACTACCTCACCCAGACCGAGGGCCGGGCCAATTACATGGAGATGATTAAAACGATCTCAGATCTCGACACGTGGATCAAGGAAGAATACGCGGCGAAAGATTGAGTCTTTGACTTGGTGGAACATGGGAAGCGGGTGCTTGAGGCCCCTGAAGTCCTTCGGGGCCTTCACGGCGACGTGCGTTGGATGGTATGGGGGGTTGCGGATCGATGAAAGCGTTGGGGAGAGCTTCGGAGAACCCCGCTTTCGCTGATCCGCCACCCATTCCGCTCCGCAGTTCCGTGTTTTTCAGGGTGCATGAGATAGAGGGTTTCGGATGAAAACGGAAGCCATGAAGAAGGTTTTTAGGCTGGAACATGTCCAGGCGGATGTGATCCCGTCTTCCGGCCACGCGCGGTTCTGGCTGGTCCCGATGGACGTACTGGACACGATCGGCGTCATTGTCCTGCACAACGAAAAAGGCGTCGAGTTCCCCGCCCCGGCGCATAGGGAGGAGGAACTCATCTGGGTCCTCGATGGCCAGCTCTCCTACAAGCACGGGCCTGTGATCAATGCCGGAGAGGCCATTTTGATCCTCCCCGACCGGCCTCACCCTGGAAAGTACGCTGGACGGTTGCTCGTTTTCTGGTGCAATCCGTTCACCGATGCGGGGGTGGAAGCCGATGCCATGAATCGGGTGATCAACCCGGAGAGAGTTGTCCAGAGCCGCATCGTGAGAGAACCGGACGGATCCGTCGTCAAGGTCCTGGCCGTGACCAACAACATGTCGATCTGCATCGTCGACGCCCCAGCCGGGACCAGATTGGCTGGGACGGCGCATCCGGAGAAAGAGATCGTCTACGTCCTGAAAGGGCAGATAGACTATGATGATGGACGGATCATCGGAGTCCATGAAGCCGGATGCAACTTGCCCGGCATTCCCCACCCGGGACGATCCGCGGGCCAAGGACCGGTGCAGTACCTTGCCGCAAAATCTCCCCCGGATTCACGGTTCGGCGCCATGCGGGGTGTTTAGAACGGCATTCGCGGCGGGGGTTCAGGACAGGCGACACGGGGATGCTCCGATTCGACAAGAGAATCGGGGCATCCACAGGGTTCGAGAGCGCAAGAGGAGAACGTGGTGAATCGATTTGAGAACCTTTTTTCAGCCCAGAGCATCGGTGGCGTTCAGGTAAAAAACCGCATTGTCTTTGCGCCCATGCTGGATCGGTGTGCCCATGAGGACGGGAGTATCAGCAAAACCTCCATAGGGTATTATCGAGAGAGGGCCATGGGAGGGGCCGGGATGCTGATCGTCGGGGCGGTTTACTTCGCCCGCGATGCTCACTACCGCCCCAATCAGACCGGGCTCTACGACGATTCCCTGGTGGAAAGCCATAAGCGGTTGACGGAGTCTGTACACGAAGAGGGATCGGTCATCGGGTGTCAGCTGCACCATGCCGGGATTCGCTTGTCGCAGAAAGCCTTTGGCGCAGGCAGCGCAACACGCTCGGTCGGTCCCTCTGCAGTGCCTTTCGTCATAACGGATGCGGTTCCGGATGCCCTGAGCGTTGAAGAAATCCATGGCATCACCGAAGCCTTTTCAAAAGCAGCCCTGCGAGCCAGGAACGCCGGCTATGATCTTGTGGAGCTTCATGCGGGGCACGGTTATCTCCTTCATTCCTTTCTCTCTCCTTTCTTTAACAAAAGGGAAGATCTCTATGGGGGATCCATTGACCATCGGGCGCGTTTCCTTTGTGAGGTGATTCGCGGCATCAAACGGGAAACGGGCTCTGAGTTTCCTGTTAGCGTTCGAATCAACGGAACGGATTTCTTACCAGGGGGCATCGACATCGGACAGGCCGTCCTCCACGCCCGGCTGATCGAAGAAGCCGGAGCCGATGCGATTCATGTCTCAGCAGGGATGCGCGAGACAAGACACTACATGATTCCTGGTGCGTTTTTTCCCCAGGGCGTGTACGCGGGCTTTTCGGAGAAGATCAAAAAGTCCATAAAGATCCCCGTGATGACTGTGGGCCGGTACGTCGACCCCCAAGTAGCGGAGCAGGTTTTGGCCGAAGGGAAGGCGGACTTCGTCGTTATGGGGCGGGCCTTGCTCGCCGATCCGGAGCTGCCCAATAAGACGAAAGAAGGAAAATTATTTGAAATCCGACCGTGCATCGGATGCAATGAGGGATGTGCGGCAAGGGATCCGAAGAAGTACCCGAGAGTGTCGTGCGCCGTCAATGCGGCCGTCGCGAGAGAGGCGGAGTGCAGAATCCAGGCAGCCTCTTTTAGCCTCAAGGTGATGGTGGTGGGAGGAGGGCCTGCCGGCATGGAAGCCGCTAGGGTCGCGGCCTTACGGGGTCACCGCGTTTCTCTCTACGAAAAAGGCGACGATCTGGGCGGTCAACTCATTGCCGCCGCCATTCCCACCCATAATTTGGACATCAGGAACCTGAAAGATTTTCTGGTTCGTCAACTCAAGGCGCTGGGAGTCGAGATTCACACCGGTGTATCTGTTTCGAGAGAATTGATAGAGGAAAACAAACCGGATGCATTGGTCATCGCCGTCGGGGCCCAGCCCGTGAGGCCGGATATCCCCGGAGCCAATAGAGAGAATGTTCTGCTGGCCTCTGATGTTTTGTTGGGGAATGCCGACGTCGGGTCCCCCGTGGTCGTCGCGGGCGGAGGACTCGTTGGAATGGAAACGAGCCTGTTCTTGGCCCGAACGGGAAAGCGGGTCATTCTGGTTGAAATGTTGCCAAAGATCGGCGTTAACGCCAACTCCCTCCAGATGCTTTCCCTCATGGAGCGTCTGGTGGACGCGGGGGTTCAGATCTTGACGAACACCAAACTTCTGTTGATCCATCCAGAGGGCGTGATCGTCTCGATGAAACAGCTGACCAGCGAAAACGAGGTGATTTCCATCAAGGCGGACACGGTCATTATGGCGATGGGATACCGACCGGTAGAGGATCTGTCGGAAGGTTTGGAGACTCCTGGATGCTCGGTGTACCGGATCGGGGACTGCAAGGGAGCGCGCAAGATTATCGATGCGATTCATGAAGGCCATGCCCTGGGATTGACCTTGTGAATCGGCGGGGGCAAAGACCGATGCAGGCCAAGTCTTCCGAAGTCAAGGCATAAGGAAGGAGAAGGGTTGTGGAAACCGAGCGGATTTTGGCGGAATACGTTGCACAAACCAAATATGAAGACCTCCCTTCAGAGGTGGTGGAGGCGACGAAGCTGGGCCTCTTGGACACCATCGCCTGCGGTCTCGCCGGGACCACAGCGCCAGGGGCGGCCGAGGTCGTCGCCCTTATGAAGGAACTGGGCGGAAAAAAGGAGAGCACTCTCCTTTTCGAGGGAGAGAAGGTCTCTTCACCCTATGCCGCTTTCGCAAACAGCACCTTGTGTCATGCAAGAGACTTCGACGATACCCATGATCGCGGGGTATTGCATGCCCTGGTCAATGTCATGCCCGCCGTTCTGGCTGTTTCAGAACGAAAAGGAGACGTCAGCGGGCGGGAGATCATCACGGCGTGCGCCCTCGGTGTCGATGTGGCTTGCCGCATCGCTGTTGCGGTGACCTTCGGCCCCGGCTTCGAGAAGACACAGCCCGGGTTTCTTCGCACGACCGTCTGCGGGGCCTTTGGTGCGGCTGCAGGAGCCGGACGTGCGCTGGGGCTGGATGCAGCAACGATTCTCAATGCCATGGGCATCGTCTACAGCCAAACGGGAGGCAACAAGCAGTGCGTGACGGATGGCGCTCTGGTCAAGAGGATGCAGCCTGCGATGGCTTCTCAAGGAGGGGTGTTTGCGACGCTGCTCGCCCAGAGAGGGGTGACCGGGGCAGCCCACTTTTTGGAAGGTCTTTATGGGATGTTCAACCTGTATTGGGGCGGGGCCTTTGACCGGGACGAACTGCTGGGAGGTCTGGGAACCCGCTATGAGGTGACGAACCTTTCGTTCAAGCCCTATCCCTCGTGCCGCCACACGCATGGAGCCGTTGAGGCGGCCCTCAAGGTTGTTCGGGAGTATGCCCTCAATCCCAATGAGGTGGAAAAGGTCAAGGTCCGCACGGCCAAACACAAGTTCTTCGACAACGTCAGCCGGCCCTTTGCCATCCGGGGAAATCCCCAGGTCAGCGCTCAGTTCAGTATTCCCTACACGGTCGCCGCCGCCATTCTCAGAAAACGCGTTTTCCTGGATGCCTTTGAGGAGTCGGTGGTGCGGAGCGCGGAATTCCAGAAAATGGCTTCGAGGGTCGAGGTGCATGCCGAGCACGATATGGTCCCAGGCTCCCTGGGGCCGGTGACGGTGGAGATCGTCACAACGGATGGCCGGTGTCTGTCTTCGAGAGTGAACGATTTCAAGGGACATCCGCGCAATCCGGTGACCCGGGAGGAAACCATAGAGAAGTTCAAACAATGCGCCGCGTTTTCTAACCGGACCTATGGCGCGGAACAGGTTCAAGACATGATCGACAGCCTTCTCGGGCTGGAAAACCTTGGATCGATCCGCGACTTCATCGCGAGGTTGGACGCGAAATAAAGGCACGATCTAAAACAGGGAGGTGGATGAATGGCTGAGGGAACGAAAAAGCCCGAATTCGTGTGGATGGACGGCACGATCATTCCTTATGATCAGGCGACGATTCATGTGATGAGTCCGGCGGCCCGTTACGGGACCAGTGTGTTCGAAGGTCTTCGCGCTTACTGGAATGAGCAGAAGGAGGAACTTTACGCTTTCCGCCTGGGTCTGCATTATCAACGGCTGTTCGAGTCGGCGAAAATGATGAGGCTCAAGGTGGATTACTCAAAGGAGGATTGCGAGCGGCTTTTTCTCGAACTCCTTCGCAAGAATCAATTCAAGGAGAACATTCATGCCCGCCACGTGATCTATGTGGGAGGATCAGGACCTTACTCGGCAAGAGAGCCTGTGGGGATGTTCATCGTGGCCCTGGCCAGACCCAGCGGAAAGGACGTGGAGAAGGGAATTCATTGCGCTGTCAGCTCTTGGTTTCGAATTGGAGACAACAGCATGCCTCCCCGCATCAAGGCGGGATCCAATTATCAAAACGGCCGACTGGCGGACCTCCAGGCCAAAGAAGACGGCTACGACCGCTCGATCATGCTGAATTCGAACGGTAAGGTTTCGGAGGGAGGGGGGGCCTGCCTGTTCATGGTCAGGCGTGGCGTAGTGGTGACGCCTCCTGTGACCGCGGGAATTCTGGAGAGCGTGACCCGTGCGACCTTGATCGAGCTCTTCATGGAAGAGATGAAACTGAAGGTCCAGGAACGGGACATTGACCGCACGGAGCTGTATGTGGCTGAAGAGGCCTTTTTCTGCGGAAGCGGGGCGGAGATCCTTCCGATCATCTCCGTCGACAGGCTGCCTGTAGGCGCGGGAATACCGGGGCCGATCACCAAGGCCGTTCAAGAAGCCTACTTTGCGGTGGTTCGCGGGCAAAAGGCCAGATATATGGATTGGCTGTCTCCCGCCTACAAGAAACCCTAAGGGAGTCGAGCGGATTCACCGGGCGATGGTGCAGTCGTCCTGAGAGGTGTGAAATAGCCTGAGACGTTCTGAGAGGTTGTGGCGAATGGAAAAAATGGACAGCATCCTCCTTGAGGTCATCTGGAGCCGGTTGATCTCTATCGTCGACGAAATGGCCATCACCTTGAAACGGATGTCCTTTTCCACCATTGTTCGGGAGGCCAATGATTATGCCTGTGTCCTCTTTGATGATAAGGGTAATTCATTGGCTCAGAGCAGCCTCTCCATCCCCTCTTTTATCGGATGCCTTCCCCGTACGATTAAATTGATGCTGGAAATATTTCCTCCCGACCAACTGGAAGAGGGCGATGTGCTGATCACCAATGATCCGTGGATAGGGGCAGGTCATTTGCCGGACATTGTCGTCGTAGCTCCCATCTATAACAAAAGGAGGTTGATCGGTTTTAGCGGGAGCATCGCCCATGCGTCTGACGTCGGCGGCAGGCTCTGGTCGGCGGATTCGAACGAGCTGTTTGAAGAAGGCATCAGGATTCCCGTGATGAAGCTCTACCGAGCCGGCACCCCCAATCAGGATCTGTTCGATCTTTTGTTGTCCAATGTGCGTGTTCCTGAACAAGTGAGGGGAGACATTAGTGCCCAAGTAAGCTCCAATGAGATGATTGCAGAGCGATTGAAGGAAATACTGGCTGAATATCAAATTGAAACTCTTGAAGAGATTTCTTTTGAGATCACTTCTCGTTCTGAAAAAGCGATGCGAAGAGAGATCGAGCAAATCCCCGATGGAACGTACCACCATACGGTCAGGGCTGACGGATTCGAGTCTCCAATCATGATATCCTGTTCCCTGACCGTTCATGGATCTGACCTGTTGATGGACTATACCGGAACCTCGCCTCAAAGTCGCAGAGGGATCAATGTGGTCCCTAACTATACTTTTTCTTTTACCATGTATGCCGTGCAATGTGCTCTCCTTCCTCGTGTCCCGAATAATGAAGGGTGTTTCCGGCCGGTCAAGGTGAGTGCTCCGGAAGGGTCCATATTGAACCCTCGATTTCCTGCTGCCGTCGGCGCTCGGCACATCATCGGGCACTACCTCCCTTATGCGGTTTTTGGTGCTCTGGCGCATGTGATTCCGGAACGGGTCATCGCCGATTGCGGAACCAGTGGGTATCCCTATTTCGGAGGAGTCAACGAGGGAGGCCTGAAATTCACACAGTTCCTCCCGACCGCGGGCGGCTTCGGAGCCCGGTACGATAAGGATGGGGAGAATTGCCTTTATTTCCCCAGCAACGTTTCTAATGTTCCGGCTGAAGTGGTTGAAGCCCTCACGCCTCTGCAGATTGATAAAAAGGAGTTTATCATGGATTCCGGAGGTCCAGGAAAGTTCAGAGGAGGATGCGGTCAGGAGTTCAACATCCGCATGAAAAAGGGCGTGAAGGTGCCTCCTCTGACCATGTCGATGATCACAGAAAGAAATATTTATCCTGCCGAGGGGGTTGCCGGGGGTCGTGCCGGGAGCGTGCGCAAAACATTCCTGAATGATGGAGACACCCCTCATCCTAAGATGCAGATTCTTTTTCCCGTCGGTTCCTATATCCGTAACTTTACGCCCGGAGGAGGAGGCTATGGAAATCCCCTCGGTCGGGATCCTCGTAAGGTCGCACAAGATGTGAAGTACGGCCTGGTTTCTTTTCAGAAAGCGCGAGAGGAGTATGGTGTCGTTCTGGACTCAGAGTCTTTTGAAATCCTTAAGGAAGAGACCGACAAACTGCGAGGATTAAGGTCCCGTGATAGAGAAGAATGGCATGGATAGGGCAGCTGATTTTCGAGTGGGCATTGATGTGGGGGGAACCTTCACAGACCTCTTTTTTATCAGGAACGGGGGGGTGACCGGGTCTTACAAGGTCTTGACCACTCCGGAGGACCCTTCAAAAGCCATGCTACAAGGCTTGAAGGAACTGATGAAAGAACAAAAGCTCTCACTGAGGGAGTGTGGAGTCATCATCCATGGGACCACTCTCGTGACAAACGCCGTTATCGAACGAAAGGGGGCTTGCACTGCCCTGGTCACGACCGAAGGCTTTCGGGACTGCTTGGAGATGGGCCGCGAGATCCGTTACGACATTTATGATCTTGAAATCGAACGCCCTGTTCCTCTCGTGCCTCGAAATCTCCGCCT
>JALOPA010000556.1 GCA_025454125.1 Thermodesulfobacteriota bacterium | reverse complement strand
AGGCTTTAGAAATATCGAGAGGTTTTTTGAGATTGCCGACCTGTCTCTCAAGAAAGGAAAGCCGCTCCTTGTGCTTAAAGTCGGCAGAAGTGAGACAGGGGCCAAAGCGGCAAAATCCCATACCGGTTCGATGGCCGGGTCCGACGAAGTGTACAGCGCCATATTCAAGCAGAAAGGGATTGTGAGAGTGAGCGCTTTGGAGGATCTCATCGAAGCAGCCTCTCTGTTCTGCAAGTACAAGCCCCACTCCGGAAACCGCGTGGGTGTCCTGACGACCACCGGTGGTGTGGCCATGTTGATCGCCGATGAGTGCAGTGCCTGCGGGTTCGAATTTCCAAAGCCTTGCGCCAGAACGCTGGAGACGGTCGCCAAAGGGTTGCCGACTTTTGCTTCCTTCTCCAACCCTTTGGACGTCACCATGTCAGGAGTGGGGATTGGTTTCGGCAAAGCGATCGATTTGTTTATGCAGGATCCCAATTTTGACATCGTGATGGCCGTCGTCGGGACCTCCAGCCAATTTGCGCCTGAAATGGGGGTAAAACCGATTGTGGAAAGAGACCGGGAATCGAAGAAAACCCTGGTCTCTTTTTTGAACCCTAACGCCGAGGAAGCCCTCCGGTTATTGGAAAGAAACGGCATTCCCACCTTTAGAACCCCGGAATCCAGTGCCAGGGTGCTGAAGCATTTCAGAGACTACGGCGGATTTCTGGAGAGACAGAGACAGGCGCCGGATCCAATCGAGAGCCGCGGAATGCCGTTGGACCCCTCGGTGTCATCAGAAGTGGAGAGGATTCTGGATTCGTCAGGGCCTGTATTGAATGAGGTTGAAAGCAAACGGCTGCTAAGGCTGCTCGGCGTTCCTATCACTGAGGAGCAATCGGTCTTTTCTCTGGAGGACGCCCTGAAGGCCGCAAAGGAGATAGGGTACCCCGTGGCGGTGAAACTTATCTCTTCGGACATCCCCCACAAAACGGAGGCAGGAGTCATACGGCTGGGCGTTCGGAATGAGGAGGAGCTTGAGCAGGCGTTTCGAACCGTCATGGGGAGAGGCAAAGAATATAAACCGGATTTCCGCT
Source organism: Thermodesulfobacteriota bacterium (assembly GCA_025454125.1). Next base: position 2,971 of record JALOPA010000556.1, on the reverse strand, counting down.
TTGAAGGAATCCTGATTCAAGAGATGATCGGGAGCGGAACGGAAACCATCCTGGGTATGCATCAGGACCCGCAGTTTGGGCCGGTGATCCTGTTTGGAATGGGGGGCGTACTGGTTGAACTCATCAAGGATGTCTCCCTGAGAGTCGCGCCTCTTCGCCGAGCCGACGCAGTGGAGATGATCCAGGAAGTCAAGACATCTGCAGCGCTCAAGGGGTTCCGGGGTAGAGCGGAAACTGATGTCGAAGCATTGATCGAGACGATCTTGAAGGTGTCCAAGCTCTCCATGGCGTTGAAGGATACCGTCAAGGAGATCGACATCAATCCGCTGGTTGTTTTGGAAAAGGGAAGAGGGGTGAAAGCGGTCGATGCGCTCGCTATTAAGAATAGACCGTCTTGACAATAGGGACGAGCGCGGGAGGACAGCTCCTTGTCTCGTCTAAAGACTTCTCCATGGAGGAAATCATGATCGAACTGGAGTTGTTTGACCGGGCGCGCGTGGCGCTTCGCCACTGTGCACAGATGGTGAGCGGCGATCAGGTTCTGCTCGTGAGCGACGGTACTCTGAGTCCGAGGATTCTCACGGCCTTTGCAACCGCGGCGCATGCTGACGGCGCGAGAGTGGCGCAGATAACGTATCACCCGAATCTTTATATTCCCATGAAGAAATTTTCGATTTTCGCGGGCATGTCGCTCAATCCTGCTCCTGCTGAGCCACCTGCGCCGGTGGAGGGAGCGCTTCGTGAAGCGGATGTCATTGTTCTTTTGAGCTCGGATTTGACGGCCTACTTCTCGCAGGCCCTCAAGAAAGCCCTGGCCATGGGAAAACGGATGATCTCGTCGGTTTACATTACAGAGGAGAATCTACTCTTTTTGTTCCCCGAGTCCGAGCAGGAGGTGATTGATTTGGACCGATTCACTCAGGCCGTGGGCAAGCTCTTCGAGCCGGGCGGTAAGGTGCGTTTCACTTCCGATGCGGGAACAGATTTCGAATGCGCGCTCGGACAGTATGGGCTGAAGTGCAGTGGAGGTAGGATCCCGAAAACCTCCTCAGGCGTGGGAAAACGGTTCCTGGCCGAGTTCATACCGGGCGGCCAGATTTCGAGAGTTCCCGATGACGGGACGGCTACCGGGCGTATTGTGTTGAACCGTAGCATTGCCGCTCCTGAATATCGGGAACTGATTGAACCCATGACGCTCGATATCGAAAAAGGATCGGTGAGGGAGATCTCGGGAGGACGGGAGGCTCGCGATTTGAAGAATTTTCTGAAGCAATTGGGCGGGTCAGAGATGTATCATATAACGGAAATCGGACTAGGGACGAACAGCCGTTGCATCCGCTGTGGTGTGGCGGCCCCTGCAGAAGACACGCACGCAGCGGGTAGCGTGACGTTTGCGTTGGGCTGCGACGTGCACATCGGCGGATCCACGCGTGCTCCCGCTCACATTGACTGCACGACCGCCGGCGGGAATCTTGAGGTGGGAGGCGTCGAGGTCGTGAAAGAAGGTGAGATTCTTGTCGACGCGCCTTCACTGACGAATTCCTGATTGTTCGAAGGGACACCTCTTGGGTAGGGCGGATGGGCCGATCCTGAAAAAGATCCGCGAACCCCGCCCGGCACAAGAGAAAAGCTTTATCAGGAGCTTGTTTTCTGTGAAAGGGGAAAGCGTTGATCAACATCGACATGGGACTGTGAACCCCCCTGACTCCGGTTTCCCGTGGGGATACAAGGGCGAGTAGGAAGATTCGAGAGTGGCATGAAATCCAGGCCCGGTCTGAAACTGGCGGAGATGGAAAGAGTCAGGGAAAACGGTTTTTGCTGCGGCGGTGGTGGCCGAAACTCTAAATTTCTATTTTGTGCTGTGCAAGAAAGAACTTTGAAACAGGAAGGAATGGGCAAATGAATCCTCATCACTTAGATCGACTTTCATGGCCGAAAATTAAAACCTACCTGGGACGATCCTTGTTCCCATCGGATCAGTGGAACAGGAAGGTTCCCATTTGCCTACCGGATTTGACACGCACACGGCACAGTATATTTGTGAGCAGGTTTCAGAAAAGACAGGGTGTCTTATCGGGCCCCCCATCATTATGGGCTATTCAGAATGGTTTATGGAGTTCCCTGGCACCATCAGCTTCAGTTATGAACTCTTACTCCAACTGATTCGGGAATACTGCGAATGCTTATTCAAACATGGTTTCCGTAAGTTTATTTTTGTAAGTCCCCATCACGGAAATCGTGAGGCGGTCGCGATCGTCGGTCGAGAGTTGCGGCACAAGGACGCTCTTGTGTCCCTAGTCGATGTCTGGCGGCTATTGGAACAGATAGGTAAGGATCTACCGGAGTTAAGGGAAAAGAAGAACAAGCATGCAGGTGAGATCATGACTTCGATCGCTTTAGCGATTTATCCTGAGCAAGTTGACCTGAATTCAGTCGTGGTCGAGTATGCAAAAAGCGGTATTTCCAATGCGATTAAGCCAAAAGCCAGTGCCGGCCCTGCAGAATTCAACGGGCTTGAAATTCAAATGTTTCTCAGGGGGGCGGAGGTCACGAAATCTGGGACCCTGGGCGATCCAACGAGTGCGAGCGAAGAATTGGGAAAGCTGTTGCTGACTAAGCTGGTCGATTATACCGTTTCTTTCGTAAGCGAGGTGGACAAGATCGAGCCATATCACGCGGCATGTCCGCAAGTTTGAACAGCCGGTGCTAACTCCGACTGCACAGCCAAGCCCTTGGCCAGTCCGGGAAGAGTTGAAAGGGCTTGCTGTAGTTTGTGACCCTAAACCGATAGCAGTGCCTTTCCACGATTAAAAAACCGCTGTTAAAAGAACGTATGAAAGATTGATCCGAAAAAGGTGAATAATGGATTCAATAAAATTTCTTTTCGGCAAACGATTGCTGATCGTCGATGACGAGAAAGATGTTCTTGAAACACTCGTCAGCCTTCTTGAAGTGTGCAAAATAGACACCG
>JALOPA010000555.1 GCA_025454125.1 Thermodesulfobacteriota bacterium | reverse complement strand
GTACTGCTGCCAGCGCTGGTCTGACTGATTCAGCTTCTGCTCGTACTCGTCCACCAGTTTCTTGAACAAGTCGGATTGGGTGTTTGCAAAGATCATGGAGCGTTCCGCCACGAGGAGTTGCTGGAGGTCGCGGTCGGCCTGGAGTAGGCGGTCTATGCTGGGGAGACTGACCGACACGACGTCCGTCAGAACGCCGTTGATGCTGCGCATGCTGGAGTAGCCCGCAAAACCGACCAAGGCAATGAAAACGATCATCGATATGGAACTGAAGGCGAGTTTGAAACCAATGGTGAATCTCGTGCCTGCTTTCATGACGGGTATTCTCCCTTCTCGCGAACAGACTAAGAGGGTGCGGGGCTTCACCCCTGAAAGCCCCGCACCTGTTTTACTTCACCTTTTCAACATCAATGCCGATGGTAACGGCGCCGATCACCTTGTCGCCGTCCTTGACGGGGACGGAGACCTGAGCCAGGTAGGCCTGGGTGCTGTCGTCGAACTTCACGTCGCTGATATGGGTCGCGCCGGCTCCCCCCTTGAAGGACTCGATGAACTTGGGCTCATCTCCCTGCCAGTAATCCGAGGTCTTGTCGCTCATGGCCACATTGGCGCCCTGATTGTCCATGACAAAAATCTCCGCATAGAAGGGCTGGCTGGCCTGGATCTTCTTCAAGTACTGGCCGCATTCGGAATCCATCAGGGCCTTCATGTACTCCGCCACACCGGGCGTGGCCATCCACTTCCTGTCCAGTTCCTGGATCTGGGCAAGGGTCTTGCTCTTGGCGTTTTCCGCCTTGACCGCGGCGACGATGACCGGGTCTGTGCCCAGTTTTAAGAGAGTGGAATTAGCGAGGTCGACCACCTTCTGAGGAGCTTTCTCGCCTGCCAGGGCTACCCCGATCCCAAGCGCCATGATAAGGACCGTTACCATCGGAACCATCAGCTTCTTCATTACACATCCTCCTTGTTTCTTCGCATAAGTCTGGAGACCCCAAAGGGCTCTTCTCTTTCAAGCAGGCCAGGAAGCAAGAAAAGTGCCATAGAAGCCGTCCGCAGCGTAATCCCCTGAACCGTAAAATGATTCCGCCGTGGGGCCTTTGCCGTGGGAGAGAGGAATCCCTTAGCACCGTCAAATTCTTGACCCTTCCATAACGGTTGTGCCCTCGACCCATCCGGAGCCTGCGCCGCAGGCTTGTCCCGCGCAGCAATGCGACCGATCCTCCCCCCCTGTCCTTGACCTCTCGGCGTTGGTCTGATAATATTCAAGTCGCGCGGATCGGATCGTCATCAACATGACCTGTCGATTCATCCCTCCAGTTTCCACGATCGGAGAGGAGGACCGCTAAAGGAGATTCCTATGGATGTGCCTCTCTGGTCGACACGGCAAACCCTCTTGCTGCTCTCCGCTCTGTCCCAACTCGGGCTTTTAAGCCTCATTTTGGTTCGCGGCCGGCGCACCCTCGCCAACGGCCTGTTCTGCGTCTTCATTCTCGTTCTTGCCTTCTGGATTCTCTCGGTGCTGGCCACGAGCTTGAGGGTATACGTTCCCTACGGGTCCTTTGTCTCCTATGCGCTCGCCGGGATCGCGACACCGATCTACATTGCCTTCCTTCTCGCCTTCGCCGGAAAGCGCCTGAAGGCCTGGTATGCACTCTTCGCCCTTCCCGCGGCCGCGAACGCGGCGGCGTCGTTGTGCGGCTGGGTGACAGCCGGTCCGAAGAACGTTTACGCGCTCGACGAAGGTCCGGTCTTTGCTTTCTTTATGCCCTTCTTCGTGGTCACGACCCTGGGGTATCTGGCCGCCGCCGTCGGGTTCATCCTGTGGACCTATGTGCGGACCCCGGATCCCTTCCTCAGGACGCAGCTCCGGCTGCCCCTGGCGGCGTCGATTTTCATTGCGGTGGCGGGGGCCGCCACGCACCTGCTTCCTCCGCTGATCACGGGGAAGGGAAGCGGGACCTTCGGACTGCTTCACACCCTGCTGATCGCGATTCCCGCATCCTTCAGCTACTCCATCCTGCGCTATCGGTATATGGAGGTTACGGTGGCGCTGCGGATCGTGCTGGTCTACGCCCTGAACGTGATCTTCCTGACCTGCATCACCACGCTTGGGCTCCTCTTCTTCGGCATTCTTCCGGACTGGGATTCTCTCGCCTATGTGGTGCTCTTCTCCCTGGCCATCTCGATCCTCATCCCCCCTCTGAGAGAAGCCGGGGAGTACGCGGTGGACCGGGCGATCTTCAAGTCCCGCTACAATTTCCGGAGGGACACCCGCCAGTTCGGCATTGACCTCGCCCGGCTCCCCCTGATGGGGCTCCAGGACATCGAGCGGTTCCTGGCCACCAGGCTGAAGGCCTTGTTGGGCATTCAATCGGCTGAGCTCCTGCTTGCCCGGGACAATGCGTTCGTCCGGAGTTCCGAGCGCCAGGAGGATCCGTATCTGTGGAGGTGGCAGGTCTCGACTCGGAAATTGGAGGAGCTTCTGAAACGGGACGATGTGCTTGTCAAGGAGGAGCTGAAGCGGTCCGATCCTGAGACTTTCGCTCAGATTGCCTCCGTTTTCGACCGGCTCGATGCGGCGCTCCTTCTTCCCATGGTTCTGCGAAACACCCTGATCGGCATCGTCAGCTTCGGGGAAAAGAAGTCGCGGGATCTTTTCACCGACGAGGATGTGGATTTCTTGACGGCCATCGGCGGCCAGGTGGCAGCGGTCGTGGAAAACGCCGGACTGTACTCTGAGGCCATGGCCCGCAACGACGAACTCTCCGAGGCCCGGGAGTCCTTGCGGGAGAAGGAAGAGCGTTTCCGCTCCGTGGTGGAGAACTCCTTTGAAGGGATCGTGATTGTGGATGAAGACGGTGGGATCGTCTACGCCAACGAACCATTGGCGAAGATCACGGGATATTCATCCGGAGAGCTCCTCGCCTGCGACTTCTTGAGCCTGTTCGATACTGAAGCGAAGCCCTCAGTGGAGCGGAGTCTTTCCCAAGGGGGTCAAGGGGAGGAGTCCTCCCAGAGGTTTGAAGCCACGCTTCTCCACAAGAACGGAGGGAGACGTTACGCGGAGGTCAAGCACACGACCATCAGAGACTCCAGGGGGAGGGTGCAGTGGGTCGGCCACCTCTCGGACATCACGGCACGCCGGGCCGTGGAGGAAGAAAAGAAATCGCTCGAAGCCCAGCTCCAACGGGCGCTCAAGATGGAGGCCATTGGAACCCTGGCGG